>NZ_JBNGOT010000008.1:0-281245 GCF_050589705.1 Sunxiuqinia rutila | reverse complement strand
TCGAACACCTATGATGGCGACATGGTTGACAAGTACTGGAAAATGACTGAGCTGGGGCTGGAAGAAGATGAGCAGTCGTTGACCACCAATTAACAGCATTACAAACCAATGGTGTCCTTGTGTTTCTATACTTTCCGGTGGCTGGCTCTCGGGGCCGCACCGGCAAGGATACCGAAGAAGGGCTCCAGTTCGTTTAAACAATTTTGTTGCTAGGCAATTTGATGATGTTTTTGTATTTTCGGGAAAAGTCAAAAACATGAAAATACCGACCACTAAACAGATAGCAACGATTGATCAATTGACTATTCAGAATGAACCCATTGCCGATATTGACCTGATGGAGCGAGCCTCGCTTCAAATTGCCAATTGGTTGATTCATCATATTTCCAACGAAAAAACACTTTACTTCTTTGCTGGTCCGGGGAACAATGGCGGTGATGCGTTGGCTATTGCGCGGATGATGGCAGACCACGATTATCAGTGTTCGGTGTTCTTGCTCAATTTTGGAAAGGCGCTGACCGGATCGCCGGCAGAAAACTGGCGTCGACTGGAAGAGCAGGGAAAAGTAGCACTTGGCATTATTGATTCAGAAACGGCTATTCCTGCTATTCCCTCTGATGGCATCGTATTGGATGGCCTGTTTGGTTCAGGCCTGAGTCGGAAGCTGGATGGCTTGCCACTTTTGGTGGTTGAAAAAATCAACAGTTCGAGGGCGCAGGTTATTGCCATTGATATTCCGAGTGGATTGTTTGGCGAGGATAACAGTCAAAATGATTTATCGGCTGTTGTACGGGCATCGCATACGCTTACTTTTCAGTTTCCTAAACTGAGTTTTTTATTTCCTGAGCATGACGAAATTCTCGGACAGTGGGAAGTTTTGCCCATTGGGCTTCATCCGGATGCTATTGCTGCGACCGAAACGCCTTTTCATTTGGTGACACTTGATGAAGTGACGAATAAAATGACCCGGCGAAAGAAGTTTTCGCATAAGGGAACATACGGACATGCTTTGCTGGTAGCTGGTTCTTATGGGAAAGTGGGAGCGGCTATCCTTTCCTCAAGGGCTTGCTTGCGTTCGGGAGTAGGTTTGTTAACAACGCATATTCCCCATTCGGCTTATCAAATAATACAAACAGCCATTCCAGAAGCCATGTGTTCAATTGATGCTTCAGACTTGATGTTTACCGAGTTTCCGGACTTAACACAATTTTCCGCTGTTGGGGTTGGCCCGGGCCTGGGCTTGAAGCCCAATTCACAACGCGCATTAAAACAATTGCTGGAAGCTAAACCTTCAAAATTGGTGCTGGATGCAGATGCCCTGAATATCTTAGCGAAGCATCCGGATTGGCTGGAATTACTTCCTGTTAACACGGTTTTAACCCCGCATCCCAAGGAGTTTGAACGCCTGGTGGGAGAGACGCCTGATTCCTATACCCGGCTACAAAAGCAAATGAAGTTCTCCCGAAAATACCAGGTTATTGTGGTACTGAAAGGAGCTCATACCTGCATTTCGTGTCCCGATGGGCAGGTTTTTATCAATGCAACGGGTAATCCGGGCATGGCAACAGCCGGAAGCGGCGATGCTTTAACGGGCATCATTCTGGGTTTGTTGGCGCAGCATTTTCCTCCGCTTGATGCGGCTCAGCTAGGCGTGTTTGTGCATGGTTTGGCAGGAGATCTGGCTGCTGAACAGCAGGGGGAAGTTGCTTTGATTGCGGGGGATTTGATTGATACTTTGGGCGAAGCTTTTTCTGTATTGGTAAAATAAAAGCCTAAACTTTTGGTTCTTATTTCTGTGCGGCGACGAGAAAATGCTAATTTTGTTTCCGTCCTTCATTTTTGAAGGTTCATAATTTAATTTTGATTTCAATTTTAATTTGATTTAAACCATGAAAACATACGTGCTAGTGGCCTTGATTTTGGTTTCGTCCACGGTCTTTGGCTTTCAAAAAGATGATAAAAAGAGTAATGACAATCTGACTGTTCCTACGGAAGGAATGGTGTATAGTTTACCGCGAACCGGTGTTCGTATTCATGTGAAGGCGAAACAGGAGAAGTTCTTTCACGGACCTTATTTTCAATATGCCGAAGCTTTGTTGGGAATTAAAAATGCACCTTCGTCGGATTTTGAGCGCTGGACCATTACGGATATTCAGATTGAAACCTTTAGTGAGCCCGATCCGGAGCAAGTTCACAAGGCCATGGGGCGTGCCGGGGCCATGTTAAGCCTGACGGAGTCGGGAGTTTTGGCAGGCATTAATTCAGATACACCTACTGCGGCAGAAAGCTATGCCGTATCAACTTTTTTGGGCGATACCAAAACCCCGGAGTTCCCGTTTTTGGATTTGTCTCTGAATCCTTTTTATGAAATGGGGGACTCAGCCAGTAGCCGGGCTTTTGTGACCAAGTCCATTGAAGAAAAAGCGCAGGAAGCTGCCCACACGGTAACTAAGTTACGTAAGCGTCGTTTTAAATCCCTGGCCAATGCCTACGAAGAGCAATTGCCTGATGGGCGTGCTTACGAGTTGATGGTTGAAGAGCTGGACAAGCTGGAAGAAGAATATGTTGGCCTATTTGTTGGCAAGTCATACACAAAGTCATTTGAATACAGTTTCGATTTCATCCCTGGAGGAAGCGATGTGTCAGGCGAAGTGGCTTTCCGGTTTTCTGAAAACAAAGGCGTGCTTCCCAAAACGGATTTGAGTGGCAAACCCATTGTGGTGGATCTGAATAAACTGGATGATCTATCATCGGCTCAGGAGAAACTGAAAACTTCGTCCAGTGCAGTTGCCGGACAAAGCGGCATTTTTTACCGGATTCCGGGGAAAGCCGAAATTAAGGTTCTGAACGGATTAAACACCATGGCGATTGCCCGAACAACCATTGCCCAGTTTGGCACGGTGGCTCCATTTCCGGAGAGCTTGCTGGATGGAAGCTACCGCATCTCTTTTCATCCAACAACAGGAGCCGTAAAAAATGTAATGGAAAAGTAGGCGTGCTTTCGACACAACCAAAAATTTTCAAAATTGAATTTAGCCCTATACGACTTGTTGTATGGGGCTTTCGTTTACAATTGATATAAGTCAAAAACAAGTTACGTCATTAAATTGTACTTTTAAGGAATTAGAAAATTAACACGATAAGTTATGAGTCAGAAAATAGTCGAATTGCAACCCAGCAAGCTTTGGGAGAATTTCCACCAGTTAACCCAAATACCACGTCCATCGAATCATGAAGAGCAAGTACAGGAATTTGTTTTCAACTTTGGAAAAGAACTGGGCCTGGAAACCCTAAAGGATGAAGTTGGAAATATTATAGTACGAAAGCCAGCTACCCCGGGTATGGAAAACCGGAAAGGGGTTATTTTGCAGGGGCATTTGGATATGGTTCCGCAGAAAAACAGCGAAAAGGAACATGATTTTGTAAACGACCCGATTGAGGCTTTTGTTGATGGCGACTGGGTGACGGCCAATGGCACTACCCTGGGAGCTGACAATGGAATCGGAGTGGCTGCAGCCATGGCGGTTCTGGCTTCAAACGATTTGAAACACGGCCCACTGGAAGTGCTGTTTACGGCAACAGAAGAAACAGGAATGGACGGAGCCGAAGGATTGAAGGCGGGTGTATTGCAAGGCGAAATATTGTTGAACACCGACTCGGAAGATGAAGGTGAGCTTTATGTTGGCTGTGCCGGAGGAGAAGATGTTGGCATCCGTTTTACATATACCGAAGAGCAAGTGCCGGCCAATGCGGTTGCTTTTGAAGTGAATATTACCGGACTGAAGGGTGGTCACTCAGGCATGGATATTATTTTGCAGCGGGGCAACGCCAACCAGGTATTTTTCAGGTTGCTGAATGAAGCCTATCTGGCTGTTGGAGCCCGCTTGGCAAGCATCAATGGCGGAAGTTTGCGCAATGCTATTCCTCGCGAGGCTTTTGGTGTTATTACTGTTGAAGCGGACAAAAGCGATTCGCTGAAAAATCTGATTGAAACAGAGTTTACTGCGATTAAAAAGGAACTTTCAGCGACTGAGCCGGAAATGAGTCTGAGTATTGTTGAAACAAAACTTCCTGTAGAGTTGATTGATGAAAACACTCAGGTTAATTTGACCAAAGGAGTTTTGGCATGCCCCAATGGCGTAATTCGGATGAGTGACAGCATGCCTGGTTTGGTGGAAACATCGAGCAATATGGCCAGTGTGAAGTCGGATGCAGCCGGAAAAACGATTGACATTGCTTGTTTGATGCGCAGTTCTGTTGATTCAGCCAAAGCGAACCTGGGCAAGCGAATTGCTGCTGCATTTAGCATGGCCGGAGCAAAGGTGAAATTCTCCGGAGCTTATCCGGGCTGGCAGCCTAACATGTCATCGCCAATTCTGAAAACCATGCAGGAAGTATATCAGCAAAAATATGGCAAAGTGCCGGAGATTAAAGCCATTCATGCCGGTTTGGAATGTGGAATTCTGGGCGGAACTTACCCTCATTGGGATATGATTTCTTTTGGCCCAACGATTCGTTTTCCGCATTCGCCAGATGAAAAGGTGAACATTGCCACCGTTCAAAAATTCTGGGACTTTATGGTTGCCACTCTTGAGAATATTCCGGTGAAATAGTGATGTTGTCTTAAAAGAAAGAGCGCCTGATTAAAGACTAATCAGGCGCTCTTTTTTTGTTTAATTTGTGTCTGAATTATCCCCTGTTTTAAAACTCCAGGTTGGACCATTGGCGACAATGTTTCCATCGTATTTAGCCACTACATACCAATAGTAAGTGGTGTTATCGGCTAGGTTGTCAACAACAACCTCCTTAACCGTCAGGCTTTCTCCAACAATGGTTTGAGTACTGGAATTGGATATGAAAAGGTAAACATCGTAAGAAAGGCTGATGTCTGATTTTGACTGATCTACCTTCCACTGCATGGTAAAGGACCGGAGTTGGTCAACTGCTCCATTGCCCGGAACCGGATCGAAAATGGTTACCGAACCATAATCTTTATCGTCTTTTTGTAACACGATATTCATTTGAGTCTGTTCCCGATCATAAACAGAAACGATGATTGTACTGCTCAAGTACTCTTTTTTTCGTGCCGTAACACTTACTTCGCCACTGAGAACTTTGCTAAAGGAAAACTCGCCCGAATTATTGGTAAGGACAGATGAGCTTGCCGGGTTGGTCGCGACAAGTACCCCCTCCAGAGGTTCGTAAGTTTCTCCGTCAACAATTACCCCGTTTAAACTGCCGTAATAGGTAACGTCAACTTTTTCATCTTCGCATGCGGCCAGGAGCAGGAGGAAAAGCAGGAAGATGCTGATGTGATTTATTTTTTTCATAACCGTATTTTTTATTTGATGTAATATTTCAAGCCTAACTTGAAGCCATAAAATGAATCGTTGTAAACACCGCTGATAACTTTATCGTACCGGTCGTTAAGCATGTAATTAAGATACCCTTCGGCCGATACAGCCATTTTGTTGGTCAGCAGGTATTCAGCTCCGCCGCCAAAGCTGGCAAAGGGGATGAAGCGTTTCTCTGAAAGACCAACGTCATGGGTTCCTGAGCGATGAACAGCTCCAGCGCCCAGGTAGGCGAAGGGCGATAATTTTTCATAAGGAAGAAAATAGTAGTTCAGGTTAAGTTGGGAGAGGAGTTCGCGGAGGTCAAAATTGTTTTGAGCATGAACCATGGCTCCGGAGTTCTCCAGTTCCAGATGAAGGTGTGGGGTAATTGATTTTCCAATGGTAAATGTTCCAATGGGGCGAATATCTCCGGCCGTATAGTCTCCATCGTAGTACAGGGCTCCGGCTTTAATTCCCAGGCTCAGTTTTCCGTGAAATCGTTCTTTTTTGAACTGCCTTCCCACATGGTCTTTGGTCAGGTTTTCGGTTTTCTCTTCTTTGTAACGCAAAAAGGCACTACTCAGCGTGTCTGTCTGGTTTTCAAGCGCCCATAGTTTATCAAAAACACCTTCTATAATTAAGCTTTCAACAGCTTTTTCGATGGCTTCGGTTACACAAATTTCAGTGGGTTCATTATAGGTGAATCCGGTCTCCGCTTCCAAAATACGTTTCAATTTTACGTAGCGGAAAAAGCCTGCCGAAACTTCCTGCGAAAGGATGGATTTGGTGGTGTACACGGTTTTCAGAATTTTTCCGTTGGCTGTTGAAACGGCACGCAGGTAAATGCTGATTCGATCTTCCCGGTATTGTCCCGAAAGGTCTGCTCCAAAATAACGCATGCCGGCACCGCCTGTAAAGACATTGGATTCATAAGATACGATGCCGCCCTCGAGAATAACACCGGCAAAAAGCAATGGAGGCAGTAATGCTCCGTTGCCATTGTCTCCTTCGTATTGTGCACGGCTCGAGCGGATGATTTTGCGTTCATTTAATAAGTTGGAGATGTTCTCTCGTTCGATGGGAATGAACCAACCTGATTCTTCGAGAGCTCGGATTAGGATTGTGGTGGCTCCTTGCGTGACGGCAGTTGACCAGTTTGCTCCTGTTACGGAGGGTTTGTATTGGCCTGTCTGATCACGAAACTTGTAGACAGCAGCCACAATTTTTTCCTGGGGCTTGGGAAGTTCCAGAAGGTCTTTTTTTACCGGGGTTTCGGGACCTAATGAGGCGCGTCGGGGGGCTAGCGGCTGATGAATGTATGAACCACAAGCGGTCATAAACATCAGAAGCAATAGCGCACACGAAGCCCTATACAGCTTTCGTCTCTGTTTCATCATAGTTAGTTTATTGGATGAACCAGTTTAAAAGTAAGGAACCTCAACAGTTGTTTGACTGCCTGTGGCTGCGTCTAAAATGGTAATGTTGATCCCATTAGCCTGATCACCGATTTCAATCTGGTAGTTTCCTAAAGTGTAGGTACCGGCCTGCAAAGCATCTTCTCCAAATTGCTTGGTTACAATTTGTCGGGACAGCTGACTTAGAATTTGCCGATTCAGACTTTCTGTGAAACTTTCCAGTGGATCGGAGCTGTAACGACTATAGGCATCCTCCGTATCTTTAGTGATGTCATTCTGGGCTTGTGCAGAACTCATCAACCAACTGAAGTTGTAGGGATTTCCCCCGAAAGCCGGATTTTTGGGTGTATAAATAAAATCCTGTGCGTATGTTTTTCCTGCCACGAAAAAAAATACAATGATTAGTGTATTAAAAAGAATCCTCATCATTTTTTGGTTTTAAATTTTTAAAATATTCCTGTACCTGCCTGGTCTTCTCCATTGAGTTGACGCATGATCTCTTCGTAGTTTTTCAAATAATTGAAGGTTAAGGTTGCTGCTTGTTCTGAAAGTTGCTCGACAATTTCTTGCCGGGGCTGAAGAATAGCCTGGTAAACAACATTGTCGTTTATCGAAACTACGATGAGCGTTGAAGTCAGACGAAATGGTTTTTCCAGTATGGTTATCGTATAGTTTTTAGCGTCAACAGGCGGCTCCCAATTTGCATAGAACAAATCGTAAAAGTCGCGACCAATTTTCGTTTTCGTATTATCGACGAGTAGTCCGTCGATCTCGATTTCAATTTCATTCTCAGTCTCCTCTGTTGCTTTTTGCGTAATCTTCTCCAACAGTTCCTGCAGTACTTTGGGCGCAGGCTGACTGGTTGTCGAATCGGCCTGACTGACGTTATTCGTTAGGGAGAAGAGGGATAATATGGTTATAATCAGAATCATTGCCTGATCTTTAGGGGGTCGGGAAATAGGATTGGTCAATAATCACTTTCATATCTTGACCGGTTTGGGTGACTTCCATTCCTCCTGTAGTGGATAAAAAACTACTATTTACTTGCAGAGAGAGATTTTCTCCTGTTTGCGAATAGTGGTTTCCGTAGAGCTGGCTACTGCTGGCACTGGTAACTTCCAGCATATTGTTGCTGCCGTTTTGAGCGATTGTTTCAACCAAAAATCCAGCGGATTGATTTTGCTGCGAGAAATCCTGAACCAAATGTCCTTGTCCTATCTGGCTTATCAACAGGTAATTTTTCACCCCCGTTTGGGTTGTGTATATCTGATTGTCTTTACCGGCTTGTAAGGTGATTAGTCCATTGTATTGCCCCATTTGTTTGCTGCTTATTGAGTTGTTTTCAGCTTGTGCAGTTTCCATGGAAAAGGAAGTGTTTATTGCCAGCATTTCCGATAACAGATTGCTATAGTCAGCATTGCCTGAACTACTCCACAGAGTGCTTAAGTAGTTCATCTGAAAACTTAGTAAGGTATTGTTATTTCCTTCCTGTATAAAATTCATGCTGTTTTGGGTCCCTTCCTGGTATCCATAAGTCTGGTTGCCGGTAAGTAATTGGTTTTCCCGTGTTTGACTGATGGATGCCTGGTTGTTATCGCCGGCTTGTATCAATTCAGCAATATTGGACTTATCCTGGCCTGTCCCTATTAATCCTTGAAAACTTTCGAGTCCGGACGGGGCAATCTGTTGAATGCTGATTTGTGCATGCCCGGCAGAAGCGAAAAACATTGAAATAAGAATGACTACTAGTTGTTTCATTTGGCAAAAGCTTAAGTGTGTAATACCCCAGCCCGAAGGCTGGGGATTAAAACCATCAAATAAGGATTCAAGGACTCGCCTTTTTCCAGATAGGAGAGATGGTGGCAGGTATTGCGTTTTAGTTCTGTTGGACTACAACAATATTGTCATTGCCAGATTGTGTTGTGACAGACCAGTTCGAGTCGCCATTTTGAGTAACTCGAGAATCATTGTTCATGCCTGACTGAGTTTGCCATGACTCATTCCAATCCCCGGTTTGTTTAACTTCTGCGTAGTTAATACCGCCAGGAAGTATGTCATCAGTCTGTAGTTGGTGAGCATAGTTGTTGTCTCCGGTTTGCCAGATTCTTTCTCGTTCAAACTGGATGACAATTCCTCCAGCAAAACCTTGTCCTTCCATGATTTGCACTGCTTCGTTTGAGTTTCCCATTTGGTTGGCATAAGCACTGGATTTAAACACTTTGTTTCCAACATCCTGACCAAGTTCCTGATAGATAATGTTGGCATCTCCTTTTTGTATAGCAACAGCAGAAGCTCCATCGCCAAAAATGCTCATATTGACTGTGTTCCCATCTCCTTCTTGAGTGGCATATGCATCATAAGGAGCAATACCGGCTGCTGGTGCAGGAGTGTCAAAGTTTCCAACTTCGAGAATATTAGCTTCATTTCCATCACCTATTTGGTTGATGTAGGCATCACCTGTTGCGTTTTGCTGTTCTACTGAAGCGGCGTTGTCATCTCCTGTTTGGAAAATTTCAGAGTTGTGGGCTTGTCCGCCATATCCATTATTGTACTGGGTAACCACGGCATCGTTGTTGTCTCCAAGTTGATCGACATATGACATATTGCCATCCAACGAAGTCCCGCTTCCGTCAAAGCCTTGGGTGATATTAGCGCTGTTTCCATCGCCATCTTCCATAACTGTTGATACATGCTGTGCCATTGTCATGCTAACGGCAAACACAAGTGCAAAAAATAAACTAAACCTTTTCATGCCTCTAATTTTTAAGTTAATAGAAAAATAATTATTTAATTCTGTGTAACATTTACTGAATTAGCATTGCCGACAACCGAATTGTCAGAGAGGTTTCCATTGCCGGTTTGACTAATGTCAAATCCATTTGAGTTGCCTGTAATGTCTAAGTTGATCGTGTTAAAGTTGCCGGTGCTCGATGCCATTCCAACGTTCGTATTGCCCAGGATATCGATAAGGGCCCAGTTGTCTTCTCCGTCTTGCAGCAGGTCTGCTTCATTTTCGTTTCCGTCTTCGTCAATAAATCCATTGTTTACTGTTCCGGTTTGCGTTATCGATAGCTCGTTGTCATTGCCGTACTGTTTGGCTCTTGCCTGATTGTTAAATGGAGCTCCTGGCCATCCGGAAGAGTACCGCTCATTTGATCCATCGAAAATCTCTCCTGCTTGGATTATTTCGGCAGTGTTGCCACTGTTCTGTTGGTAGGTGCTGGCTGTATGGTTTTGCCCTGTTTGGCTAATGCTTGATGTTTGATTCAAACCCCATTGTGTTATTACAGCCGTGTTGTTGTCGCCATTATAAGGATACACTCCGTTAATTCCAACCTGGTATACCGTGGCTGAACCGTTGGAGCCCCATTGGAGAACTTGTGCATTGTCATCATAGCCTAACTGATTGACGGTAGCCTCATTGAGTTCCGACCCATTTCCCGTGTTGTAGTAGAGGTAATTTTCATTGCCTATTTGGTTTGCTGTTAGCGTATGATAATCCCCATGTTGCGCGTTATTCAAATAGCCATCATCACCAGCATCAATTTTATTTCCCATTCCATCTTGGGCGAGGGTGGCTGTATTTCCGTTACCATCTTGCAGAAGGTATGCTTTATTGTCATCATCAACATTATTTGCAGCTCCAGACTGAGCAACGCTTGCGTCATTGTCATTCCCCAGCTGGGTAACTTCGGCGTTGTGTCCGCCGCCATTCCAGCCTCCGCCTGCCTGAGTGACAAACGAGCTGTTGCCATCACCTTCCTGATATACTTTTACGTATTGATTGGTTCCCCCCTGAATGGTCGTAGAGGCGTTGTTTGAGTTGTATTGCTCTACTTTTGAAGTATTCCATTTGGGATCGCCACTATTGGTTTGGTCTTGCAAGGAGGTATTGGATGTGCCGTCTTGAATCAATTCTGCCGTGTTGTTATAGGCTTTTTGATATTGCTCACCCTTATTGCCTGTTCCTGTTTGGTCTATTTTGGCCATATCATATCCGGGCCATGGAGCAAGTTGCTTTTGGATAGCAATGTTGAGAGATCCATCCTGATCTACAAATGCCTGTTGTTTCCCTCCGGTTCCTCCTTCTTGTTCAATGTCGCTCGAGTTTGCTCCTGCTCCTCCGCCATTTTGTTTTACAGTTGCTTCATTGCCAGTTGCGATGGATGTTTGAAGAATAACCGAACTATTGGTTCCTGTTTGTTCAACAGAAGCATCATTGTTAGGACCGTTTTGGGTAACGGTTGAACTGTTCTGCGCCATTGCCATGCTTATGGATAGCATCATTGTTAAAAGATAAATTAGTTTCTTCATACTTTATTGTTTTAGTTTATGTTTGATTATTGTAAAAGTGCTCTCTGTTTCAGAAAGAATATGACTTGTTGTTTTACACTGTTTTATTTTTCATCGTCTTGTCTGTAAGGACCTTTTCGGGGAGAAATGTACAATGTTATGATAATAAGCAAGGGTTGATCGCACGATAAAATTTATTATCCCCGGTATTTATTTACTACTCAAGCTCGACTATCAAATTTCCAACAATCCCCTGTCGGATTCAATAAGGACTTTTACGGAAAGTGTGTTGCTTGAAATTCAGGAAAAATACGGATTGTGTGATTTAGCGATTTATATTAACATGTGTTCAGTATAATATAAAAGGATGTGATTATCGTAAAAGTATTGTGAGCTCAGGAGGCTGTTCATTTGTCGGAAGAGTATTGGAGGCTTTAAATGAGTCGTTCTGGAAATAAATCGAGAAAAAGAACGAAAAATTGTTTAAGATGTTGTAATTTGAAGTCCCTGATAAAGAGAGTAATATACATAAAAAGATAGATGGTAAAGCCACCCCGTCGGTAGATAAATAAATACTTTGATTACCTGGACATGGCTGTAAAAAAGATTCTTGTTATTGATGATAATAAAGCCTTTTCTAAAACCTTGCGAAATGTACTGAAAGGCAATGGTTATGAGGCTGTTATTGCGGGCTCTGGAGGTGAAGGAATTCAAAAGGCCTACGAGTACGGTCCGGATTTGATCTTATGTGATATTAAAATGGCCCCAATTGATGGTTACCAGGTGTGTAATATTTTAAAAGAAAGTAATTTGACAAAGAGGATTCCTTTCATTTTTATTACCGGCAAATCGGGCTTAGATGAAATACGATTAGGCTTGGAGTTAGGGGCTGACGACTATTTGGTTAAACCTTTTAGAAATGACACCTTGCTTGCTTCCATTAAAACGCGCTTAGAGAAATATGAATACCTGGTTAACCTGGGACGAAGCAAGTATCAGGCTTTTGTTGATTATTCGCCTAATGGTATTTTCCTTTTTGATGGGGTAACTATCTATGAGTCCAATCATGCCTTTAACCGGATGGTGGGGATTCGAGAGTCAGCTCTGACAGACACTCCGTTTAGCGATTTGGTTGGAAAAACAAACTTTGCACGGATTGAGGATCGAATTAATCAATGCATGAATGGTTTGCTAAGTAACTTTCAAGAAGAGGTAACGATTCTTTCGGCTTTGGGTATTCAGGAGAAGTTTGTCCTTTATGTTGCTCCTAGTATCAAATACAATGGTTTCTCCTTATTAACCGGCTTGCTCATGCCGATGAGGAGAAGCGAAAAGGTCGGACATGTAGCGTTTGAGCAATTGGTGACTATTCTTGAAGAAGAGGACATTAGCTTGTCGGATCCTGTTGTTTTGCGGCTTCAAAAGGAGTTTGGTTCGGGAGGAGGGCGTACTGTGGGCATAGACTATGGCCACAGTACTGTTACAGCTGAGGTGGAATTCTCTAGTAGGGAGCTTGAAGTTCTGAAACTCTCCTGCAAGGGCATGCCAATCAAGAATATTGCTGAAGAACTATGCATTTCAGGCCGGACCGTCGAAAGTCATCGGGCAAGCCTTATGGAAAAAACAGGCTCCCGGAATATTATTGAAGTGATTATCTATGCGCTTAAAAATCAGCTTATCAAGATTTAATAGGTAGCTGAAAGTGGCTTGAACTTTTAGTAATCCTAAGGAATAAGTCAAAAAACGGATTCCTTTCTTTTTCTAGATCGGTGCTTCTGAATGATTATGAGCGAATATCATGAATAAAGTCAATAAATATCCGTAAATCCTAAAAATAGGTGTTTGTTAACAGTTTTGCTTTTTTGAAGTGATAAAAATACCGCTCTTGCCTTCCAAGGCGATGTTGCAGCCTTGGTTGAAAGGCTTATTCGGCTTTGATTCGTTTTTCAATATATTTCGAATTCATGATTCTTAAAACACCCATATAATCCATTTCAAATTCGAGAAGAGATCCGACCTGGTAATTTTCCTCATTCTTACCAAGGTCTACCACAAGCATGTCCGATGAGGCTCCGACGATCTTGTGATTTCTATTTTTAAGCTTGATATGGTTTTCATCAATGTCCAGCAAGCCTAAATCAATTAATGCACGATGTGAAGTTGCTGCCTGGTCGGTATCTTCAAAAATAACGGTTTCGCCCAGCAGGTTTTTACCCAGCTCGCCAATGGGACGCATGCGTTTTTCGGTCAGTTCGATGATTTCGGCGTACAGCTGAAAAGTATCGTTTTCCATTTGGTCGAAGGTCACATTGTTATACACATCTGTTCCCAGGAAAAAGGTTTCACCAATTCGAAAGTGGTTAATGCCTTTGGGCAGTAGTCCCTGGAATATTAGAGGCACAGTAACGGAGGCTCCCCCCGAAACATATTCAATTTCTTTGTTGAACTTCGCTTCAATCAGTTGCTCATACAGGCAAAGCTGGACTAGTTTGTCGTGACTTGGCAAAATGCCGTACATACACGTTAAATTGGTGCCAATGCCAACCACTTCAATATTGGGCAGCTTGAAGACGGCATCGTAAAAGTCAAGAAAATCTTCCTGTAAAACGCCTTCCCGTAGCTCGCCGGTCTCAATCATAATGATGACCTTATGGATTTTGTCCTGTTTTTGGGCTTCTTTGGATAAGCGGGTGATGGTTTCAATTTCAGTATTGAAACTGATATCGGCATACCTGACAATTTTGTCGATGGAGTGCTTCGGTGGTGGTTTTATGTAGATGGTCTCAATTTCATCGGATATGGACTTAATCATTTTCAGGTTTGAAACCCGGGAGTCACAAAGTTGCTTAACACCAAGATTGATCACTTCCTCCAGATAGCGCTTGTTGCCACAGAGTAGTTTGGAAACGACTGCCCATGTGATGCCGTTATCGGATAAAAGTTTTTCGAGGTAATCGTAGTTTTTCTTTAGCTTTTGGGTGTCTAAAGTAATGAATGCCATAATTTGTTTTTGCCTTTAAGTTGAGGACGGAGCCTGGTTGAATGTGCTCTGTCTGATTATGTTTTAAATGAGTGTTTTAGTTGTCTATTGGATTGAATCCAGCACTTAATTTATCAAGGGAAGACCATGAATTAAATAGTTGTTCGTATAGAGACAAAATTGAGGTGTTCGATGGCTTTCTGTAGCCGTTTTTCTGTTTGTTGCCTGGTATTGTTGATTCAGAAATAGCGAGAATAAAGATGAATGGTGGCGAGAGTCAATATTCATTGTTTTGTCTAATTTTTATTGCTTGTTCCTTGTTGTAAGGGGTTCTGAGTTTTGTTGTCGCTTTTAAAAAACTACAAATTGAACAACAAGCTGACAGGAACATTGTTTTCATTTTTTTTTCATGAACAATGCGTTAATAAATGAAACGTGTAGTGTAGGAATGAATTGTTGGGGTAAAAAAAAAGCTGCTCTTTTCTTTTAGAGCAGCCTTCCTTGAATGACCGAAAGTCTTATAAATCTTTTATTTCGTTGACGAGTTTCTGAAGCGTGCTTTTGGCATCTCCAAACAGCAGGCGTGTTTTATCATCGAAAAACAAACTGTTTTCAATGCCTGCATAGCCTTTCCCGCGTCCCCGTTTCATCACAATGATATTTTTTGATTCGTGTGCCTTGATGATCGGCATGCCGGCAATCGGGCTGGACGCATCGTTGATGGCTGCAGGGTTAACCACATCATTGGCGCCAATGACAATGCTTACATCCGTGCTTGGCATATCCGGGTTGATGTCCGCCATTTCAACCAGCTGGTCATAGGGAACATCTGCTTCGGCTAGCAATACATTCATGTGTCCGGGCATGCGACCGGCTACCGGGTGAATGGCATAGCGAACGTTTACTCCTTTGGATGCCAGCAATTCATCCAGCTCGTGGCAAACATGCTGGGCCTGAGCAACTGCCAGTCCGTAGCCGGGAATAATAACAACACTGCGCGAGTAGGCCAGCAAAACAGAGGCGTCGCTAAGCGTCATTTCCTTCATGGTTCCTTCGGCGCCAGCTGTTGCTGCATTTGCTCCGCCAAAGGCTCCGATAATAACATTCAGCAAGGAGCGGTTCATGGCTTTACACATGAGCAAGGTTAAAATACTTCCGGCAGCACCTACCAAAATACCCCCAAGAATCATTGCCTGGTTGTTGTAAATAAAGCCAGCCATTGCTGCTGCAATTCCGGTAAAACTGTTCAGGAGTGAAATAACAACCGGCATATCGGCTCCGCCAATCGGCATGACAAACAAAACCCCATAAAGCAATGACACAAAGAAAAGCAGGTAGATGGCCCAGTTGAGCTGAGCCGGTGTTTGTCCTGAAAGTAATATGAAGAAGGCCAGTGCAAAGGTTCCGGCAAGGAGGATTAAGTTTACGTAGCTCATGTAGCCGGCACGAATATCTTTCACTTTGCCATCGAGCTTGCCATAAGCGATCATACTTCCACTAAAGGCAACGCTCCCAATGATGAGGCCCAATAGGGTTACCAGTACCGATCCCCAGTTGCTCATATCGGCATTTGGAAATTCGAGCAGAGCCACCAAGGCCGAAGCAGCTCCTCCGGTAGCGTTGTAAAAAGAAACCAGTTGAGGCATGGCTGTCATTTTTATTTTTCGAGCAATGATCCAGCCAACGGTTGAGCCTACGCCAATGGCCGCCAGGATAATCCAGACATTGGCGGGTTGGATACCGCTGCCGTTGGCATTTTTGTGCAACAGCAAAGTGGTTAGCATGGCCAGCACCATGCCGCCTCCGGCATAAAAGTTTCCGCGCCGTGCCGTTTCCGGATGACTTAGCAGTTTTAGTCCCAGCACAAACAGCAGTGCGGCTACCAGGTAGCTTAATTCGAGGAGTGTTCCTCCTACCGTAAATTCCATTCCGTTATAAGTTCCTAATACTTTATCCATGAGCGCCTCCTATTTCTTCTTCTTTTTAAACATTTCCAGCATGCGGTCGGTCACCACAAAACCGCCAACCACATTGAGGGTTCCAAAGATGACAGCCAGGATTCCCAATATCAATTCGGTATTGATTGTGCTGGCATCGGCATGGCCAACCAGAATAATTCCACCAATGATGATGACACCACTGATGGCGTTGGCTCCCGACATGAGGGGGGTATGGAGAACGGCAGGAACATTGGAAATCACCTCAATGCCCAGGAAAATAGAAAGTGCGATGATAAAGATCGCCTCTTTGTAGGTATAGAAAAAAATTAATAATTGATCCATTATGTTGAATTTTAGGAGTGAATAACGGCTTGGACGCGTTCGTTGATGATGGCGCCTTCGTGTGTGATGCAAGTTCCTTTGATGATGACATCGTCAAAGTTGAGGCTGAACGCACCTTCCTCGTTAAAAAGCAATTCCAGGAAGTTGAGGATGTTTTTACCAAACATTTTACTGGCATCGGCAGGCAATAACGAAGGGTAGTTGGATTGCCCGATAATGGTTACGCCATGTTTTATCACTGTTTTATTGTCTTGGCTAAGCGCACAGTTGCCTCCGGTTGATGCAGCCAAATCGATAATGACAGCGCCCGGTTTCATGGCGGCAACGGCATCTTCAGGAAGTAGCAGTGGAGCTTTACGTCCCGGGATTTGAGCGGTGCAAATTACCACATTGGCTTTGGCCGCATGATCGTTGATGGCCTGCTGTTGTTTTTGTTTAAATTCTTCGGTTTGTTCCACAGCATATCCTCCGGCAGCGGCATCTTCTTTGGCACCTTCCACTTCAACAAACTTAGCCCCTAGGCTCATAACTTCTTCCTTGACGGCTGAGCGCACATCGAAAGCCTGTACCTGCGCCCCCAATCGCTTAGCGGTGGCAATGGCCTGCAGGCCTGCAACTCCGGCTCCGAGTACCAAAACAGTGGCTGGACGGATGGTGCCGGCAGCAGTCATAAACATCGGGAAAAAAGTGGGCAGGAGGTTTGCCGCATCTAGTACAGCCTTGTAGCCTGCCACGGTAGCTTGCGATGACAATACGTCCATGGACTGTCCTTGCGTACTTCGGGGAATCATGTCCATGCTGAACGTGGTCATCTTTTTCGACACAAACTGGTTCACCAAATCAGTATTCCAGAGGGGATTGTACTGACTGAGCCAAATTTGCTCTTTTCGAAAGGATTCAATCAATGACTTGTCGGGAGGATGAATCCCAATCAGAAAATCGGTTTTTGCCAATACTTCTTCGCGGGAGGCAATCGTGGCTCCAGCGTCTTTGTAAGCTGCATCACTGGCCAATGCAGACTCACCAGCCCCGGTTTCTATATAAACCGTCACTTTGCGCTGGCTTAAAGCAGAAACCATTTCAGGTAAAAGGGCTACCCGGTTTTCCGAATCTCCCTCTTTTAAGAGTCCAATAAGCATAAATTGATAGTATTTAGTTACTAATTTTAATGTGCTTGTATCTGGTGCTGATGCTTGGTTTTTTTTTTGACTCTTTTACGAATATAGTTAATTAAACTTCTTTGTGAAATTTAATTGGACATGACTTGCCGGACTTTGAAATGAAGACCTGCCCGAATTGGGAGTTCTTTCATATTTGTGAAAAACTATTTTTGAAAAATCCCTTATAAATCCTTGAAGAGAATATCTTTGCATTTCAATTTTAAAGAATGAAAAGTTATGCAGACTTGGTTTGAATGCAAAGTTAAATATGTGAAAGTTGATCAGGATGGACGCGAACGGAAAGTGTCGGAAGCCTACCTGGTAGATGCCGTTTCGTTTACTGATGCTGAAGCGCGGATGATTGAGCAAATGCAGCAGCTGGTTCGCGGAGGCGAGTTTTACATCGACAATATCAAAAAATCGAACGTTATTGAAATCTTTCCTCACGAAGATGGCGAATACTGGTTCAAAGCCAAAATCGGTATTGTTACCATTGACGAGAAAGCTGGCAAGGAAAAGAAAATTAACAACTACTTTTTGGTTGCTGCAGATGACTTCAAACAAGCTCTGCTACGTCTGGAAGAGGATCTTTCCTATATTTTGGTTCCCATTCAAATTTCAGCCATGAACTTAAGTCCCATTGTGGATGTGTTTCCTTACTTCAAAGATGAGGTGAATGAACCGCTTCCCCCGCACTTAAAACCGATTCAAACGGAAGAGCCTGTTGTTGAAGAGCCTGTTGTGAATGAGGAATTTGAAGGCGAGTCGGCCGTTGAGGAAAATGAACAGTCTGAAGAGGCTGACGAAGAATAAAGCACTCAGCCCTTTCAGGAACCTTTGCCAGCAATGGTTCTCCGTTTAGCCTGATTGGGATGATCGAATAATAGCAACAAAAAGAATCCCGAAAGCACACGACTTTCGGGATTCTTTTTTGCCATTTTTAGTGGGTTTGAGGAACTGTTTCTTGTAGTCCGAACATCACCCTGAAAAAGCAAAACTGGTCACGCTTGAGCGGTTCAAACAAATAGTAGGCCGTGGTTACCCGGCAAATGTCTTTTACTTCAGAGAAAATGCGGTTGACTACTTCCTTGCCTTCCTCGCTGATTTGCTCAGAATCGGCAATCCAATCGAAGCAGGAATTGAATTCACGCAGTTGATCGTCAAAGTGCAGAATCCGGTCCACCAGGCTTAACGGAATCGATTTGCTGATTAATGTTTCCTTCAATCCGGGTGTCAGGTTTTTATGCACCACTTTCAGTAAGTAATAAAGGCTTTGGTAATCCCCGTTTTTAGCTTCGCTGAAATAATCGTTATAGCCAAGTGCTTCAAAAATAGATTTCTGAAATTTCTTATTGTCCTTGAAGTCAACTTTGATCAAGGCGCGAAGCAGGGCTACGTTTCTCAACGAAGAAAGCATCAGTTCGTGTACATACTTCTGCATGTCAGCATGTTTGTCATAGTTATCGGCAGGCAGGTATTTTTCTTTAGCCGATTTTATTCTGGACCGGAGCTCATCGGCATAGGCCTGATTCCAGTCATTTCGAATAAGGGAAAGTTCGTAGATGTTCTCGCTGAATGATTGAGCGATTTTCATGCAGGCCAGTAGTGTTGCATTGGCAGTGGAGCATGTTGTTTTCTCTTCCATGTTGCGTTGAATTTTTGGTTAGAATATTACTGAACATCGAGAAAAAAGTTACGACAAAACCAGCTCAAAAAAAATGCATAACCTATTTATAACGAGAAGTATGTTGTAGAATATGTTGAGTGAGTAATTTGAGTGTGTTTATTTGTTGAAAAGAACTTATGCTTTATTAATGGGGATCCCTTTGTGGGTTAGCCAGGGAGAAAGAAAATACGTACTTAAAAGCATATTAGCCCGGGAACTTTCCCAAAAGCTAGAGGCTTAAAATGAAGACTCCCCGATAAATGACTTTACCGGGGAGCTTCTTTATTTTAGTTCATCCAATGACCTTCAGTCATCTGGTGATTTGCATTTCTGACTAGTAATTGATCTTCGAGCCACGTTTCCGTTCTGCTTCGCGCAGCAAAATTTTACGCATACGCAACGATTTGGGAGTAACTTCCAGGTATTCATCCTTTCCGATGTATTCCAGTGCCTCTTCCAGGCTAAATTGAATCGGAGGAGCCAGCTTGGTTTTTTCGTCCGATCCGGAAGCACGCATGTTCGTTAGCTTTTTCGATTGGGTGACGTTGATCGTCAGGTCATCGGCACGGGTGTTTTCGCCAATTACCATACCTTCGTAAACTTCTTCGCCTGGTGGGATAAAGAAACGTCCGCGGTCCTGGAGTTTGTTCAGCGCATAAGCGAAGGTTGTTCCGGGTTCCTTGGCAATCAACGAACCGTTTTTGCGTCCTTCTATTTCGCCTTTCAGCGGTTGGTATTCGATGAAGCGGTGAGTCATTACAGCTTCACCAGCCGTAGCGGTTAGCATGTTGGTTCTTAAACCGATAATTCCACGCGAAGGGATCAGGAATTCCAGGTGAATCCGGTCGCCTTTGCGTTCCATGTTTTGCATTTCGCCTTTGCGAACTGAAACCATCTCAACGACTTTACCTGAATATTCGTCCGGCACATCGACGTGCATTTCTTCAATGGGTTCACATTTAACCCCGCCAATTTCCTTGTACAACACCTGTGGCTGGCCAACTTGTAGTTCGTAGCCTTCGCGACGCATGGTTTCAATCAATACCGACAAGTGAAGTACGCCACGGCCATAAACGGTAAATACATCGGCTGATGCGCTTTTTTCAACACGCAGTGCCAGGTTTTTCTCCAGCTCTTTATACAAGCGGTCGTGTAAGTGGCGTGAAGTAACAAATTTTCCTTCTTTTCCGAAGAAAGGAGAATCGTTGTTGGTAAACACCATGCTCATGGTAGGCTCGTCCACCGCAATTGGGTCCAGTGGTTCCGGGTTGTCGATATCGCAAATGGAATCGCCAATATCGAATCCTTCAATACCGACCAAGGCACAAATATCGCCATTGCTGACTTGCTCCACCTTTTGGCGCCCCAGCCCGGTGAATACGTGTAATTCTTTAATTTTTGTTCGTTTGATTGAACCATCGCGTTTGCCTAAGGCTACTTGCATGCCTTCTTTCAGCTCGCCACGATGAACGCGTCCAATGGCAATCCGACCAACATAGGATGAATAATCCAATGAAGTGATTAGCATCTGTGGGGTTCCGGGATTGGGTTTTGGGGCAGGGATGTATTCGATAATCGCATCGAGTAACGGTCCAATATTATCTGTTTTGTCACTCAGGTTAGCGGTCATCCAGCCCTCTTTGGCCGATCCGTAAATGGTCGGGAAGTCGAGCTGTTCTTCGGTAGCATCCAAACTAAACATCAGGTCGAACACTTGCTCGTGAACTTCCTCCGGACGGCAGTTTGGTTTATCGACTTTGTTGATCACAACAATTGGCTTCAGGCCCAGGGCCAAAGCTTTGGAAAGTACGAAACGCGTTTGAGGCATGGTGCCTTCAAAAGCATCAGCCAACAGCAAAACGCCATCAGCCATGTTGAGTACCCGCTCTACTTCTCCTCCAAAGTCGGAGTGACCCGGGGTATCAATGATATTGATTTTTGTACCTTGATAATCAACCGAAACGTTTTTGGCCAGGATGGTGATTCCGCGCTCACGTTCCAGGTCATTGTTGTCGAGAATCAGCTCATTCTTTTTCTCGTGGTCTTTGATGGCTGTACAATGGTAAATTAACTTGTCCACCAAGGTCGTTTTGCCGTGGTCAACGTGTGCGATAATCGCGATGTTTCTAATCTTCTGCATATAGTCTCCAAAATTGAGGCGCAAAGTTAATCGATTTTCGGCTTTTTGCTGCTCCTCATTCAATTAATTGACGGTAACTTAACAAGGAATTTCCGAATTGGTTTAATTCCTGAAAATGAAATTATTGCTTTGGGTATTTCAAGCCATAAATAATGGACTAAACGGATTTTTCGCTGCTTTTGCTATTGTTGCAAAACTTGGTATTTCCAGTGTCTGCAACCTTGATTTTTTGTGTGCTGATTTCAATTTTCACCGGGCTTTCCAATAAAATGGGGTCACCATCCCGGTGAAACTGCCTGGCTGAAGTTTTTAGGGTAATGGGACCGGCAGTAGATCGGTAGCTTAGGTGTTCAGAGCTTTTGAGTGTTCCGAGAAAAAGGCGCAACGAAAAAAGCACGAATGCCCACAGGGACATGGGGCGGACCAAAACGAGTTCAAGGAGTCCGTCGGTCGGATTGGCTTGCGAAGCGATACGGGCACCGTAGCCAAACTGGGCCGTATTGGCTAGGTTGATCATGAAAAAACGGCCGTTGATGGTTTCATTCTCCAGTTCAATGCTTGCCTGTATGGGGTTGTATTGCCAAAAGACACGGATGGAGCTGAACAGGTAATTCCAAAAGCCACGCCCAGGGAGTTTGGCAAAATCATGAGCGACCTCACCGTCGTAGCCAACGCCGGACACATGCATGCTGACCTGCCCATTTATAAGCATGGCATCGGTTGTCAGGTTTTTGCCGCTTGCAATAGCCGCCATTAACTGGTTCAGGTTTTTGTTGAAGCCAAATTCACGGGCAAAGCCATTGCCTGATCCTGCCGGGTAAACGGCCAGCTTTTTATCGCTACCCAAGAGGGCCGTTGCCATTTCATTCACCGTACCATCTCCTCCAACGGCAACAAAAACATCGTGACGGTCAAATTCTTCCTGAATAATTTGAACGCTGTGCCGGGGATAAGTTGTTTCCCGTATCGTTATGTTTTCCTGACGGGCTTCAAGTTTTCGCCGTAACTGACGTGTTTTGCGCTTGCCGGCATTTGGATTGACAATGACTAGAATGTTGGGTTTGTTCCGACTCATATAGCTACTCTGCTTATCCAGAATTAGGAGTTCAAGTTAGCATAAAAAACCGTTTGTCCGGATGCCAATTAAAGGTCTTCCGAAGGAAAATCTTCGTGCAGTTTTAATTCAATGGCCTGTCGTCCCGGAAGCGGTATTTCAGCCAGCTGAATTGGCTTGATCTTAGTTGGCACATTGCCGGCTTGGTTTAAAGGACGAAGGGTAAATTGTGAAAACCATTCGTAGAGACGGTCATCATTGTAAACCCGGTGAATGTCATGTCCTTTTCCGGCCAACCGGCTGTAGGTAACGGGAGCCTCCCGTTTTTCAAGGGCCTTAACCATGCGGTCGGAACGGGAAACAGGGACCTGCTTATCCTTAGCGCCGTGAAACACCCAAATGGGGAGATGAGTCAGGTGGTCGGCCCATTCATCTTTGGCGCCACCGCAAAGCGGAGCAATGGCTGCAAACTTATGCGGATAACGGTTGGCCAGTTCCCAGGTGCCAAAACCACCCAAGCTCATTCCGGTCAGGTAAACGCGTGTGGAGTCAATGCGGTATTGCGCGTTGATTTCAGCATAAATGGTGTCGAACCAGTTTTCGCTGGCCCAGTTCTTTCCCCAGGGACACTGGGGAGCTACAACAATAAAATCAAGTTTTTTGCCTTTATCCAGAAAGTAGGGGAGCCCGTATTGTTTAACCCGGTTGATGTTGGTGCCGGAAACGGAACGTCCGTGCAGGTAAAAAATGACAGGAAGCAGTTGGTTCTTCAAGCTGTCGTAATTTTCAGGAAGAAAAGTCAGGTAGTTGTACCTGACTTTTGGGGCTTTATTTTGTGCTTCTGCTTGTTTGTTGGGCAGCCAAAGTAAATTGGCTAGCAGAAAGATAATCACTATTCGATGCATGTTTTCTAAACTAGTAAACGTGCGAAGATAGAAAATAGGCCGTTTGGTGGTTTGAAGCTTAACGCTTTTTCACCAGACCTTTGCAATCGTTAACAATTCCGGATGCATTTACTGCTCACGGGCAGTCAGCTTTATTTGTGCCTTTTCTTTAGCTCGCGTGCCAAATCTTCAATGCGGTAACCTTTGTGCGTAAGCAGCACGATGAGGTGATACAACAAGTCGGCGCCTTCGTACAGAAAGTTTTCATCGTCGTTGGCCATGGCTCCAATGATGGTTTCAACGGCTTCCTCGCCAACTTTCTGAGTAATGGTGCGGGTTCCTTTGGTAAACAAGGAGGTGGTGTACGATCCTTCGGGCATTTCTTCCTTACGTTTGTCAATGAAGTCCTGCAGGTGCTTCAGAAAGGCCAAATCATCCGGCTCGTTGGTTTCGTTCCAGCAGGTGTCGCTGCCCGTATGGCAAACAGGGCCAACCGGATCTACTTTAATCAGCAGCGTGTCGTTATCGCAATCCGAAGCCATGGACACCACATTCAGAAAGTTTCCACTTTCTTCGCCTTTGGTCCACAGCCGGTTTTTGGTACGGCTGAAAAAGGTTACTTTACCGGTTTCTTCGGTTTTTGCCAGTGCTTCTTCATTCATAAATCCCAGCATCAGTACTTTGCTGGTTTTGTCATCCTGAATGATGGCCGGGATCAGGCCGTTTTGTTTTGAAAAATCTAATGCTTTATTCATGTTGTCGTTCTTATTTTTTCTGTCGTCTGAATTTATGATCTTACCGCAATGCCTTTGTCCCGTAGGTAGGCTTTCAAATCGGGAATCGCAATTTCCTTGTAGTGAAAAATGCTGGCCGCCAATCCGGCATCGGCTTTCCCTTTGGTGAACACATCGACAAAGTGATCCATATTGCCGGCACCACCCGAGGCGATGATTGGAATTTTTAGCATGTCAGCCATTCGGGCCAGTTCGTCGTTGGCAAAACCCGCTTTGGTGCCATCATGATTCATCGAGGTGAACAGGATTTCTCCCGCCCCCCGGTCTTCGGCTTCTTTGGCCCAGCTAAACAGTTCTTTGTCGGTCGGTATGCGGCCGCCATTAACGGTTACGGTCCAATGGTTTTCGTAGTTTTTGGCATCGATGGCTACCACCACAAACTGGGTTCCGAAGTTCTTTGCCAAGTCGTTAATCAGTTGTGGGTTGCGGACTGCGGAGGAATTAATGCTGACTTTGTCGGCTCCGGCACTCAGCAAGGCTTCGGCATCTTTAATCTCGCTGATTCCACCTCCAACGGTGAATGGGATATTTATCTCGCGAGCAATGCGTTTCACAAGCTCCACAAAGGTTTTACGTCCTTCGTGGGTGGCTGTGATGTCGAGGAAAACCAGTTCGTCGGCTCCTTGTTCTGCGTACAACGCACCCAGTTCTACCGGGTCGCCTACCGATTGAATATTGACAAAGTTCACGCCTTTTACGGTCTGACCGTCTTTAATATCCAGGCATGGTATGATTCGTTTTGCTAACATGTTTGAGTTTACAGTTTCAAGTTCAACGGAAATTACGCTGAGATAAATTTGCTAATTTCTTTCAGGCTAATCTTGTTCTCATAAATCGCTTTTCCGGTAATTACCCCGGGAACGCCCATTTCATCTAGTTCGTGAATGTCTTTCATGGTGGCAATTCCGCCGCTGGCAATCAGTTCCAGCCCTTCAAACTGCGCCATGATTTCTTTGTATAAGTCAATGCTGGGGCCGGTAAGCATGCCATCGCGGGCAATATCGGTCGAGATTACTTTTTGAATGCCTTGGCTGGTGTAACTTGCAATGAAATCAAGAATGGATAATTCGGAAACTTCCTGCCAGCCACTGACGGCAATTTTTTTGTCTTTAGCGTCGGCTCCCAAAATAATTTTTCCGGCACCGTAATTTTCGATCCAGCTTAAAAAAGTCTCGCGATTTTTAACAGCAATACTCCCGCCGGTAACCATTTGAGCGCCGCTTTCAAATGCAATTTTAAGGTCTTCGTCAGATTTTAGTCCACCACCAAAATCAACAACCAGGTTGGTTTTTCCGGCAATGATTTCCAATACCTTGTAGTTTACTATGTGCTGGGCTTTGGCGCCATCCAAATCAACCAAATGTAAGCGGGTAATACCGGCATCTTCAAACATTTTGGCTACTTCCAATGGATTTTCGTTATAAACCGTTTTCTGGTTGTAATCGCCTTGTGAAAGTCGCACGCACTTGGCGTCAATCAGGTCAATGGCGGGGATGATGGTTATCTTGTTGTTCATAGGTACAAAGTTCATGCGTACATAAGGAGTTTAATTTTGCTCATGTACTTATGTACACAGGCACTTATGCACTTTTTTTACAAATTCAAAAAGTTCTCTAATATTCTGGCACCAACAGGGCCACTCTTTTCTGGATGAAACTGGGTGGCGTAAAAATTGTCCTTGTGTAAAGCAGCACTGAATGGATTGATGTAATTCGTTTCCGCCGCTGTGTGCTCCCCAACCGTGGCATAATACGAATGCACGAAATAGACAAACTGTTGGTCGAGGGATTGGTCGAATAAATCACTTTTCAAGTTGCTGATGGTGTTCCATCCCATGTGCGGAACTTTGGTGATATATTCCATACCAGGCTTAGGAGTAAACCGCTTTACCTTTTCTTCAAAAATGCCCAGGCAGGGCGTATTGCCTTCTTCCGAATGGCTGCACATGAGCTGCAACCCCAGACAGATACCCAGTACGGGTTGTTTGAGCGAAGGAATAAGCAAGTCCAGTCTTTCTTTTTTCAAAAAAGCCATGGTGGTGCTGGCTTCACCCACACCGGGAAAAATGACTTTATCGGCTGCCCGTATTTTTTCATGGTCCCCGGTAATTTCCGCCTGAATACCCAAGCGTAACAAAGCGTTGCTGACCGACTCGATGTTTCCGGCGTTGTATTTGATAATGACGATGTTCATATGTTTTTAGTGCATAAGTACATGAGCACATAAGTACTCAGAATTATTCCATTAGTTTTTTCTCTAATCCTCGAAGCAGTGCTTCGATCTCTTTTGTTTGCTGGTACATGAGTTCGAAATCCGATAAGTTTAAATAACCTATGTTTTTTGATATTTCAAGTTGTGTTTGGCATTCATAGAGAGAGCCAATTGAAATTCGGATATAACGGATAAATTCGTTATTGCCTTTTCTTCCAAAACCTTCTGCAAGATTGCTTGGAATGGATGTGGCTGCCCTACGGATTTGCGAGGTCAATCCAAACAATTCCTCTCGCGGAAAAGTAAGCGTTGTTTTGTATACATCAGTCACAAAAAACATGGCCTTTTGCCAAGCAATAAATTCACGGTAAGTCTTCATGTTAACTATTTTATAGGTGAACGGATGAACTGATGTACGTGGTACTTTTGTACTATTTTAACAGTTTATCAATTACAGCTTTCATCTCGTTAAACTCCTCTTCTTTGTAAAGCCGGGTCATGTATACAATTTTACCCTCCCTGTCGATGATGACATTGCGGGTTACGCCAGCTCCTTTTTCAGCATAGCTGTAGAAGATTTTACCTTCAGGATCGAGCAGTAGAGGATAGCTTACCGGAATTTGATCAGCGAACTTTTGCACTTTTTCCAGGGGTTCATCCAAGTCGATTCCGAATAAGGCAAAATCCTCCTTGTTCTTATGCTTTTGCCAGATGTCTTTTTCAATATGTGGCATTTCTTTTCGGCAAACGCCACACCAGCTTGCTGTAAATTGCAGCATAACTACCTTTCCTTTGAAATCGGAAAGGCGAACGGTTCTTCCTTCGGCAGAAACCGTTGTGAAATCAGGAGCTTGTTGCCCAATTTTAACGATGTATCCGTAGTCAGCCGGAATTTCTTTTTGCACCACTTGTGCCTGTGTGGAAATGGTCAATGTACTCATCAATAGGATAAAAGTGAATAGTTTCATGTTGAATGTTTTTAATGAAAAACGACCGTTCGGTTGTTGTATACGAGTATTTTTCGTTGCAGGTGCTTGAAAACGGCATTGGAAAGTACAATTTTCTCCAGATCACGTCCTTTGCGAATCAGGCTTTTGACGGTGTCAACATGACTGCAGCGGGTTACGCCTTGGTCAATGATCGGGCCGGCATCCAAGTCGCTGGTCACGTAGTGGCTGGTGGCACCAATTAGTTTTACGCCACGGGCATGTGCGGCGTGGTAGGGCTTGGCTCCGGCAAAGGCCGGCAAAAATGAATGGTGAATGTTGATAATCCGGTTGGGATACTGCGCCACCATATCTTTCGACAAAATTTGCATGTAACGGGCCAATACGATGAAGTCAATTTTATAGTCCTGCAGCAACTGCAGCTCCAGTGCTTCCTGCTCGGCTTTGTTTTCAGCTGTAATCGGAATGTAATGATAATCGATACCGAAACGCTCAGCTACAGGCCGCATGGTTTCGTGGTTGCTAATGATGACAGGAATTTCAACATCCCACTCTCCGGCTGTGTAGCGCGATAGAATATCGAACAGGCAGTGCGACATTTTAGAAACAAAAATGGCCATGCGTGGCACATCTTCTGAAAAGTAAATTTTCCAGTTCATTTCCAGCTTGGATCCAATCAGGGTGTCGAAATATTCAGCGATTTTATCGGCCGGGATGGCAAAGTCATTCAATTCCCATTCTACCCGCATGTAAAAAATCTTTTCTACCCGGTCCACATGCTGGTCGAGGTTGATGATGTTGCCGTTATTCTTGTTCAGAAATTCGGTAACCGTTGCTAATATTCCCTGTTTGTCAGGACAGTGAATCAGTAAAATAGCCGTGTTTTTCTTCTCACGGAGCGGTTTTATGCTTTTCATTGTTTATTTCGTTTGACTCAAAGACTCCGGGGGATTGGCCGGAATGCTTGGTCGTATTTTTTACTAAAATTCATTTCCGGTCCAAAAGAACTAAAGGGTTCCTTTGGTTGACGGAAGTTCAAAGTTAAACACATCTTTGCGAATAGCCATTTTGATGGCTCGAGCCAGGGCTTTAAAAATGCCTTCAATTTTATGGTGCTCATTGTCGCCTTCTGCCTTGATGTTTAGGTTGGACAAGGAGGTGTCGGAGAAGGATTTAAAAAAGTGAAAGAACATTTCAGTCGGCATGTCGCCTACTTTCTCCCGCTTGAATTCTGCATCCCAAACCATCCAGGGGCGGCCACCAAAATCGATGGCGACCTGCGTCAGGCAGTCATCCATAGGCAGGCAATAGCCATAGCGCTCCACACCGCGTTTATCGCCCAAAGCCAGTTTAAACGCTTCGCCTAAGGCCAGGCCGGTATCTTCAATGGTGTGGTGTTCATCAACGTGCAAGTCTCCATCAACCTGAATGGTTAAGTCAACGCCGGAGTGCCGGGCAATTTGGTCGAGCATATGATCGAAAAATCCCAGCCCGGTGCTGATATTTCCTTTGCCGGTTCCGTCAAGATCCAACTCGATGTTGATTTTTGTTTCCTTGGTATCGCGTTGAACGCGGGCGGTGCGCTCGGGAGCAGCCACGGTGGCATAAATATCATCCCAACTGGTGGTTGTGAGCACGCAAAATGATTCTAACTGTTGGTTCTGCAACTCATTGGTCAGTGAACCATCATTGATTAAAATGCCTTTGGCTCCTAGGTTTTTAGCCAGTTCAATGTCGGTCAACCGGTCGCCAATGACAAAACTGTTGGCTAAATCGTAGCTTCCGTCCATGTATTTTCCCATCAGTCCGGTGCGTGGTTTGCGTGTAGGCGCATTATCCTCGGGGAAACTGCGGTCGATTAAAATGGCATCGAAAGTGATTCCTTCGTTTTCAAAAGCCTTTAGCATCTTATTGTGAGCGGGCCAAAAGGTGTCTTCCGGAAATGAGTCTGTTCCCAGGCCATCCTGGTTGGTCACCATAACCAGTTCGTAGTCGAGGTTTTTAGCTACAAAGTAAAGGTTACGAAAAACACCGGGGATAAACTCCAGTTTCTCCAGCGAGTCAATTTGCTCGTCCTCCGGCTCACGGATCAATGTTCCGTCCCGGTCGATGAATAAAGCCTTTTTCATAGTGTGTAATCAATTTGAAAATCGAATAATGAATTATTCGTGATTTATATCAATTCGTTTAATTTATCCATTAAGATCTGGTTCTCTTCGGGCGAACCAACCGTGATTCGCAGGCTTTCATTGCACAATACCACTTTGGAGCGGTCGCGCACAATAATGCCATTTTCAACCAAATAATTGTAAATGCCACGAGCATCATGCATTTTCACCAGCAGGAAGTTGGCATCTGAAGGGAACACCTTTACAACAAACGGGAAATTGCTGAGTTGTTCGGCCAGTTTTGCGCGTTCCTGAATCAACGATTCGACCCACTGGTTTTTATCACTTTCCTGTTCCATCAGTTCCAGCGCCTTTTGCTGGGTCAGGATATTGATGTTGTAAGGGTATTTTATTTTGTTGAAAATGCGGATAATTTCTTCGCTGGCAAAAGCCATCCCTAGTCGAATGCCCGCCATTCCCCAGGCTTTGGAGAAGGTTTGTAAAATAACCAGGTTCGGATGCTGGTTGAGTTCGGACAGCAAACTGGCTCCGGGAGCAAAATCAATGTAAGCTTCATCAACCACCACCAAGCCGGAAAAGCCTTGAATGAGTTTGGTCATTTCATTTTTGTCGAGCAGGTTGCCGGTGGGGTTGTTGGGGGAGCAAACAAAAATAAGCTTGGTATTGGCATCCGTTTCCTTCAGCAAGGCATCGGCCGAAAAGCTATAATCGTCATTCAATTTTACCCGGCGTACTTCAATATTGTTAATGTCGGCCGCCACCTGGTACATGCCGTATGTGGGATCGATAGTCACAATATTATCCTGTCCCGGTTCGCAAAATGCGCGGAACAGCAGGTCAATGGGTTCATCGCTGCCATTACCCAAAAAGATTTGATCGGCCGCACAGTTTTTCAGTCTGGCAATTTTCTCCTTCACTTCGCGCTGAAGCGGATCGGGGTAACGGTTATAAGGAGCATTGAACGGATTTTCATTGGCATCAAGAAAAACCATGGCTTCACCGGTGTACTCGTCACGAGCCGAAGAGTAGGGTTTTAGCGCTTGAATATTCTTTCGTATGAGTTGTTGTAAGTTCATGTTGTATTGAATTTGGAGACGATGGGAAATAATTATCTTCTATTGTTTCTCATTGTCTTCTAACGTTTTCAATCTTAGTGTTACCGCATTTTTGTGCGCGTCCAGTTGTTCGGCAGCAGCCATTTTCTCAATGACTGGACCCAGGTTCAAAATACCTTCCCGGCTTACTTCCTGAAAGGTGATTTTCCGGATGAAGCTGTCAAGGTTTACTCCGCTAAATGAGCGTGCCCAGCCGTTGGTTGGCAGGGTGTGGTTGGTTCCTGACGCATAATCGCCCGCGCTTTCGGGGGTGTAGTTGCCCAGGAAAACAGAACCAGCATTCACAATTTTTTCAGCAACGTCTAAATAGTTATTCATCGAAATGATGAGGTGCTCTGGCGCATATTCATTGATGAGCTCAATCATTTCATTTTCGTTATTCAACACGATGGCAACACTGTTGTCGAGCGCTTTGGTGGCAATGCTCATGCGGCTCAGTTGTGCCAGTTGTTCTTGCAATGCGGTTTCCACCTGGTTGATCAACTTTTCGGAGTTGGTGACTAAAACGACCTGTGAGTCGGGGCCGTGCTCCGCTTGCGAAAGCAGGTCGGAAGCGATAAAAGCCGGATTGGCTGTTTCGTCGGCCATTACGGCTACTTCGGATGGTCCGGCTGGCATGTCGATGGCCACATCGCTGATGCTGACCAGCTGTTTGGCTGCCATTACATATTGGTTTCCGGGACCAAATATTTTGGAAACTTTTGGCACTGGACCGGCACCGTAAGCCATGGCACCGATGGCCTGTACACCACCCAGTTTGAAAATTTTTGTGACACCAACAAGCTGCGCCGCAAACAGAATGGCCGGATTGACTTTTCCTTCTTTATCGGGTGGAGTGCACAGGACAATTTCCCGGCATCCAGCAATTTTTGCGGGGATTCCCAACATAAGAACCGTTGAAAATAGAGGAGCTGAGCCTCCCGGAATGTAGAGGCCTACTTTTTCGATGGCCACGGCTTTTTGCCAACAGACTACACCGCTGGTTGTTTCAATCTTGCTTGTTTCTGTTTTTTGACTGGCATGAAAATGCTGAATGTTCTGTGCAGCGGTTTGGATGGCTGCCTTTAAATCAGCCTCCAAATTAGTTGCAGCTTCCTCGATTTCAGCTTGGCTTACAGCAAACTCGCGAAGGACTACTCCGTCAAACTGCTCGGTATATTTCTGAACAGCGGGAAGTCCATCTGTTTTTATTTCATCCAGAATAGCCCCTACTTTTTCGCTGAGGTTGGCTGCGTTAAACAGCGGGCGTTCCAACAGTGCTGCCCATGTGCTCTTTTCAGGATTTAAATAGCGTTTCATGCGTCAATTTTATAGTAAGATTGAATGTTTTCTTTGTTTATGTGTGGCCCTGTTTAGAAAATCATCTTTTCAATTGGCATAACTAAAATACCTTGTGCTCCAACTTCTTTTAGTTTTCCGATGATCTCCCAAAACTCTTTCTCTGCAATTACAGAGGACATAGATACCCATCCTTCTTCAGCCAATGATGTAACCGTTGGACTCTTCATGCCTGGAAGAATTGCTTTTATGGCGTCAATTTTTTCTTTGGGGGCATTGAGTACGATGTATTTTTTATCTTTTGCCCGCTCAACCGATTCCATGCGGAAAATCATTTCATCCAGAATGGCTTGCTTGGCTGGTGAAAGCTCTTTCGGGGCTACCAAAACAGCTTCTGATTGAAGGGCTACTTCTACTTCCTTCAGTCGGTTTGAAACCAAAGTTGAGCCTGAACTTACAATGTCAAAAATGGCATCAGCCAGCCCAATTCCGGGGGCAATTTCTACGGAACCCGAAATCACGTGAATGTCGGCTTGTACGTTGTTTTTATCCAAAAAGTCTTTCAGAATAACGGGATAGGAGGTCGCAATTTTTTTGCCGTTGAACCATTCGATGCCCGGGTAGTCTTCTGATTTTGGAATGGCCAGGCTTAATCGACATTTGCTGAAACCCAATCGTTTGATGATTTGCACGTTTTCTTTTTTCTCCAGCATTTCATTTTCACCAACAATACCAATGTCGGCTACTTGGTCAGCTACGGCCTGCGGAATATCATCATCGCGCAAAAACAGGACTTCCAGCGGAAAGTTTTTTGCTGCAGCCAGCAGTTTTCGCCGCCCCAGGTTAATGTTAATTCCAGCTTCTCCAATAAGTTGCATGGAGTCTTCATTGAGTCTCCCTTTTGTTTGAATAGCGATTCTTAGTTGTGTCATGCTAATTTTTGTCAATAAAAAAGGCTTACCGTTTTGGTAAGCCTTCTTTGGGTTAATATTGTTTACAACAAAGCAAAAGAATTACGGCCTACCAATTAATAGGATGTGATGATGGCCGATATGTCCCAGTTTGTTATTCATGTCGTTTTTACTTTGAGCTGCAAGTATAGTGATAAAATAAAGGTGAACCAAATGAAATTCTGACAAATTGTAACTCCGATCCGATTTTTTATTCTTTTTTTAATTTTAGTATTTTGTGACAATCGATTGCATTAAAATATTATTTTTGATTGCATGATTAAACCTAAATCAATATCATAATGAAAAAAGTACTATCTGTTTTACTGCTGTTTTTGCTTGCTGGCAGCCTGAACGCCGGGAATAAAGACAAATTGTTTAAGCCCAATCACATTAAAAAGGTGATGAAGAAAGCGACCTTCTGGCAGTTAAAAAATCCGAAGCACAAATTGTATGATTGGACCAACGGCGCTTTTTATGCGGGTGTTTTTGCGGCTTATGAAACAACCGGCTCTAAAAAGATTTGGAAAGCTTTAATGGAAATGGGAGAGGCCAATGAATGGAAGCCTGGCCCTCGCTTGCAGCATGCCGATGATCATGCGATTTGCCAAACCTACATTGATATTTATCGGATTGAGAAGGACGAAAAAATGATTGCTCCTTTCCGGGAAACGGCTGACAAAATCATGGCGACGCCATATAAAACCGGCGAAATACGCCCGATTACCTGGTGGTGGTGCGATGCCCTGTTTATGGCTCCTCCGGCTTTGGTGAAGTTAGGAGTTACGCTGGGAGATGATAAATACCTGGAGTTTAATGACAGGCTTTTTAAGGAAACGTATGACTTGCTTTTTGACCAGGAAGAGGATTTGTATGCGCGGGATATTCAGTATAAAACCGATTGGAAAGAGCCTCGCTATGAAGCCAACGGTGAGAAAATATTTTGGTCGCGTGGTAATGGGTGGGTGATGGGCGGACTGGTGCGCGTGTTGGAGGAACTTCCTGCTGATTATAAAAACCGCCAGTTCTACGAAGATCAGTTTTTACGCATGGCCAGTAAAATTAAAGCGCTTCAGCAAGCCGATGGTTTATGGCGAGCCAGTTTGTTGGATCCGCAATCGTATCCAGGTGGCGAGTCGAGCGGTTCGGGTTTTTATACCTATGCTTTGGCATGGGGAATTAACAATGGCCTTTTAGACAAAGAGGAGTATCAGCCGGTGGTTGAAAAGGCCTGGATTGGCCTGAATGGTTTGTTGCAAGCCGATGGGCATGTGGGCTGGACCCAGCCAATTGGTGCCGATCCGCGTGCAAATTTCTCGAATGACAGTTGGGCGGTTTATGGCACAGGAGCCTTTTTACTTGCCGGAAGTGAGGTGATTAAAATGGATTGGTAGTTCGTTTTGAACTTCTGAAAATAAACGAAGAAAGCGGTTTCTCAGGGAGATAACCGCTTTCTTTTTGTTGTGACCATTGCGTATTTAGTCAAATATGTTCTTCATCTTCTCAAAGAAGTTTTTGTCTCCGGCTCCCGGCGTATGCTGGAAGTTTGGAGATGCTTGCAGCTTCTCGAGAAGTTTACGCTCTTCAGCCGAAATTTTCTTCGGAGCCCAAGCGTGAATACGTACCAGTAAATCGCCTTTGCCATAGCCATTCACATCAGGCAGCCCTTTTCCGCGTAAGCGTAAAATTTTCTCGGGCTGTGTGCCGGCTTCTATCTTCACTTTTACTTTATTCTCAACAGTAGGTATTTCAGCTGTTGTGCCTAAAGCAAAATCAGGCAGGCTGAGGAATAAATTGTAGATTAAATTATTGCCATCCCGAATTAGTTCCGGATGGTTTTCTTCTGTAATAATGACTAATAAATCACCATTCAGTCCGCCGCGTCGTCCAGCATTTCCTTTGCCTGAAACATTCAGCTGCATACCTTCTGCTACTCCGGCCGGGATTTTGATGCTCACAACTTCTTCGTCACGAACAACGCCTTCGCCGCCACAGGAGTTACATTTGTTTTTAATAATCTGACCTTCGCCATTACAGCTGGGGCAGGCTGCTGTTGTTTGCATTTGTCCCAACAAGGTGTTGGTTACGCGGGTTACGTGGCCGCTTCCGCGACACGTGGAACAGGTGGTATAGTCATTGCCGCCTTGCGCTCCGGTTCCGTTACAGGAATCACAAGCTTTGTATTTCTTTAGCTTCAGTTTCTTTTCTACGCCATTGGCAATGTCTTTAAGCGAAAGGGTGACTTTTACGCGCAGATCGGATCCGCGATGCACTCTTCTGCCGCCTCCGCGAGATGACCCGCCAAAGCCGCCGAAACCGCCTCCGCCAAAGCCATGACCTCCGAAAATATCGCCAAACATGGAGAAAATATCATCCATGGACATATCGTGCTGGCTGAATCCACCGCCGCCACCTGCTCCGCCAACTCCGGCATGCCCGAACTGGTCATAGCGTTGTTTCTTTTGCGGATTGCTCAATACCTCATAGGCCTCGGCAGCTTCCTTGAATTTTTCTTCAGCTTCCTTGTTGTCCGGATTTTTATCCGGGTGATATTGAATGGCTTTTTTCCGATAGGCTTTTTTAATTTCCTCGGCCGAAGCGTTTTTGCTAACTCCTAATACTTCGTAAAAATCTCTTTTTGTCATACTTGCTTTTTCTTTGTCTATTCGCCAATTACCACTTTCGAAAAGCGAATGACTTTTTCATTCATCAGATAGCCCTTTTGAATGACATCCACCACTTTCCCTTTGAGTTCTTCTTTAGGGGCAGGAATTTTAGTTACCGCTTCGTGCAAGTCGGTATCAAAGTCTTTTTCTAAGGCGTTAATTTCAGCAATTCCGTTTTGTTTCAGGAAATCCTGAAATTTGCTATAGATCAACAGGATGCCCTCTTTTAGTGGGTCTTTGTCGTCAATCTCGCTGAAAGCCATTAGCGCGCGTTCAAAGTCATCAATAACAGGTAGAATATTGACAATAACCGTTTCTCCACCTGTTTTCACAAGGTCCATTTTCTCGCGCATGGTGCGTTTGCGGTAGTTGTCAAACTCGGCTTGAAGACGAATGTGTTTGTCTCTTATTTCCTGCAATTCTTTTCCTAAAGCTTCGATTTTATCTTCAGGTTTCTCTTTTTTTGACTTCTTATCTTTTTTAGAGGCTTCTGCCTTTTCTGATTTTGCGTCTTGTTCAGCCGTTTCGTTTTGTTCCTGAGCAGTTGTTTCTGTCACTTCCTTTTCTTCTACTTGCTCTTGTTCGTTGTTTATTTTTTCTTTGGCCATGTTTCTTCGTATTTAAAATTACCGGATTGTCGATTTACAAAAACGTTGCCATTTCGCGTATGGGGACAATTTGGCACACCTGGCTTGTCAATAGCTGACAAAAGTATAAAAAAAGAAAGGCAGCACGGGTGTACTGCCTTCCAATGCTATGTGGATATAATCTTATTTTAATAGTTCCTTCAAAGTAGCTTCAAGCGCTGCTCCACGCAGGTTCTTGGCAATGATTACCCCATCGCCGTCAATCAGGAAGCTTGCTGGAATACCGCGAACCCCATATACAGCAGCGTATTTGGCCTGCCAGCCATTCAAGTCTGACACATGGTAGTCCCAACCGAGTTTGTCATCTTCAATGGCTTTTTTCCAGGCTTCTTTGTTTTTGTCGAGTGACACGCTGAAGACCGTAAAGCCATTTCCGTTTTTAAACTTTTTGTCTTTAAATGATTCATAGGCAGCCACAACAGTTGGGTTTTCGCGCCGGCAAGGGGGACACCACGAAGCCCAAAAGTCAATTAATACCACTTTCCCTTTTAAGGAGGATAAGGTAAGTTCTTTTCCGTCAATTGATTGTTCTGCAATTTCAGGAGCTTTATTGCCAACGGCAAGACCTATTTTAACATCATCGCCGGCATATGATTGGGCGATCAGGCCTACAATCAATGTCAGTGTAATTAATAATTTTTGTTTCATCTTTCTTTTCTCTTAATTCAAAATTTCGACTCAAATCGAGCCCAATAATAGTAAAAATGCAACTATGTCACTATGTGGGCACGTCACTTTTTGAATTTATTAACAAAACGGCTTGCTGATAATCGGTTAGCTGGTTCTAATGATATTGGCTCCGATAGCCTGCAAACGCTGGTCGATGGCTTCATAGCCACGGTCGATCTGTTCAATGTTAAAAATTTCGCTTTTCCCTTGAGCCGATAAGGCTGCAATTAGCAAGGCTACTCCAGCCCGAATGTCAGGTGATGACATAGTAGTACCACGAAGCGTGTGTTTTTTATTCAATCCGATGACTGTGGCACGGTGCGGGTCGCAAAGGATAATTTGGGCTCCCATGTCAATGAGTTTATCCACAAAGAACAGACGGCTTTCAAACATCTTTTGGTGTATAAGCACGCTGCCTTTGGCTTGGGTGGCTACCACTAAAAAGATACTTAGCAGGTCGGGTGTTAATCCGGGCCAGGGAGCATCTGAAATGGTCATGATGGACCCGTCGATGAAGGTTTCAATTTCATAGCCTTCCTGTTCGGGAATGAAAATGTCGTCTCCTTTAACCTGCAATTTGATGCCAAGGCGTTTAAAAGACTCAGGAATAATTCCCAGATGTTCAATTCCGGTTCCCTGGATGGTTATTTCTGAACCAGTCATGGCGGCCAGCCCAATAAAGCTGCCAACCTCAATCATGTCGGGCAAAATGGCGTGTGTGCATCCGCTGAGCTGTTTAACTCCTGTAATGCGAAGCAGGTTTGAGCCAATTCCCTCGATCTTTGCCCCCATTGAAACCAGCATTTTGCAAAGCTGCTGCAGATAGGGTTCGCAAGCTGCATTGTAAATGGTGGTAACGCCTTCAGCCATAACGGCAGCCATTAAAATATTGGCAGTTCCGGTAACTGATGCCTCGTCGAGAAGCATGTAGGCTCCCTGAAGTTTTTGGGTCGTAACCCGGTAAAAAAGGTTGACGGGGTCGTAAGTAAATTCAGCTCCGAGTTTTTGGAGACCAACAAAATGAGTGTCTAAGCGGCGGCGTCCAATTTTATCACCACCCGGCTGAGGAATCAGGGCTTTGCTGAAGCGAGCCAACAGGGGACCGACAATCATGATGGATCCGCGCAAGCTGCTGGCCTGACGGGCAAATTGCTCTGATTTCAGGTAATGCATATCCACCTGATCAGCTTGAAACTTGTACTGTCCTTTTTGCAAACGTTCGGTTTTAACGCCTAGTTCGCTTAAAATTTCGATGAGTTTCAATACATCCCGAATTTCGGGAATATTGCTAATGATAACGGGTTCGCTGGTTAAGAGGGTTGCACAAATAACTTGCAATGCTTCGTTTTTTGCACCTTGAGGCTTTAGCGTCCCTGCTAATTTTTTTCCGCCTTCAATTTGAAATGTTGCCATCTCCCTGAATAGTGTTTTTAGTCGTTTTTGCGATGTTTTTTGGGGCCTCGGTTCGAGCCGGTGTTTTGTTTTTTGCGTGGGGCTGAACGGAAAAGAATATCACGTGTTTCGGTTAGATCTAAATCATCTCTTTGGATTTTTCCATCGGAAACAATTTCCAGATCCTTGTAAATTTTCTCATCATCTACGGCGTCTTTGTTCCACGTCAGGTAGGATTTCTTCATGTGGTTGGCCAGCAGGGTGATCAGGATTTCCTTTTCTTCGCCGCTTTCATATTGAATGGCTTCATTAACCATCAATTCCAATGTTTTTCCGTAGTAACGAAATTTGATTTTATTACTTGAGTAAGGTACTTTTTTGGGAGGCTCCTGAAATGTTTCCGGCTTTGGCGGATCATACGGATAATCGATATCCAACTTGAAGTCAGCCATAATTGCCAGGTGGTCCCAGAGTTTATGCTTGAAATCGTTGATATCGCGCAGGTAAGGGTGTAAGTTCCCCATGATGTCGATAATAGTTTGGGCCGCTATATTGCGTTCAGTACGGTCCTCAATGGTCATCACGTGATCAACCATATTCTGAATATTACGCCCATACTCCGGCAGGGGTAATTTTTTACGATTCGAGTTGTAATCCATTTAAAAAAAAATATCTAATAAACTTTTGTGTTAAACAAGGTTGTACTAGTTCGGTAATACTATTGATAATCTGAAGTAAAGGAGATTTATCTACCTGCAAAGCTAAGTGAAAATATTTTGTTGACAAATTTAATTTGCGAAAAACTTGATTGGTTGGCTGTTATTCCCTTCCAGCCGTTGAATTATTGAACAATTTTTAGCTTGGCAAATTTAAGCAGCAATTGCTTTTGACCGGCATTGGGAAAGAAAACGGTAGCTTTAAGGTTGGGAAACGTACCTTCAACCTGCTGGACCTTACCTTTACCAAATCGTTGGTGTTCAACCAACATGCCCGTTTGAATGTCGCGAGGGTCATCGCCATCAAAATTTTGAGCTTGCTTTTTGGCTTGCCGAAGTTGGACCAGTTTTTGGTTCATGCCTGGCTGATCGGCAGTAACCGGCCGGCGGGCAGCTGCCGATGGTTTTCCAAATGTTTGTTTCTGAATGGCTTTGTCTTCACCCGGCAATTCGTCAAAGTTAAAGTCGGCTTCAGCTGGAAGTTCCAGAAACTGCATGTCAACTTCGCCGATAAAGCGGCTGGGATTGCAGAAATCAAGTTTCCCCCAGCGGTAGCGTTGTCGGGCAAAGCTGAGGTAGGCATTTTCTTCGGCGCGAGTAAGAGCAACATAAAACAACCGGCGTTCTTCTTCAAAAGCTTCAGGGGTGATGTTTCCAAACTGGTTGGAGGGGAATAGGTTTTCTTCCACTCCCACGATAAATACGTTTTTAAATTCAAGCCCTTTGGCCGAGTGGATGGTCATCAAGGTTACCTTATCGCGGTCTTCGTCTTTATCTGAATCCTGATCGGTAAGCAGGGCCACATCCTCCATGTAATTAGCCAGGTGGTTGGGCTGTCCTTCCTCGCGGGCATTGATTGAGAATTCCTGTATACCATTCAATAACTCCTGGATATTTTGGAACCGGCTTAGTCCTTCTGTTGTTTGATCCTTGTATAAATCTTTTATGACACCAGTCTGTGTGGCAATTTCGCTCGCCATTTCGTAGGCATCGTTCAGCTCGTTTTTCTCCTGAAACTGTTTGATCAGGGCCGCAAATTGCTGCACTTTGCTGATGGTCCCTCTGTTCAGAGCGGCATGATTGACGGATTCACTTTGTTCGATAATCTCGAAAATACTGGTGCCCTGACTCATCGCTGCTTGCTCGAGCTTGGTTAGTGTGGTGGCGCCAATTCCGCGGGCCGGGTAATTAATGATTCGTTTGAGGGCTTCGTTGTCCTTCGGATTGATGACGATCCGGAAGTAGGATAGTAAGTCCTTGATTTCCTTGCGTTGGTAGAAGGATAGTCCTCCGTATATTTTATAGGGAATATTGCGTTTGCGAAGCGACTCCTCAAAAATACGCGACTGGGCATTGGTGCGGTACAAAATTGCATAGTCGTAATAGTGGTAGTGATGCCGCATGCGTGTTTCGCTGATTTCATTGGCAATCAAGTACCCTTCCTCGTTATCGGTTAATGCCGAAAACACTTTGATGCGGTTCCCTTCGGCATTTTCAGAAAAAACCCGTTTGGGGAGCTGACGTTTGTTTTTTTGAATCACGCTGTTGGCAGCATTCACAATGGTTTGCGTTGAGCGGTAGTTTTGCTCCAGCTTGTAAACCTGGTGCTCGGGGTAATCTTTCTGAAAATTCAGAATGTTTTCAATTCGTGCTCCGCGGAATGAATAAATACTTTGGGCATCATCGCCAACAACGCATAGGTTTTTGTGTTTAGAAGCCAGGTTTTTTACAATCAGGTATTGCGAGAAGTTCGTATCCTGATACTCGTCAACCAAAACATAGTCAAATCGATCCTGGTATTTGGCCAGTATGTCTTTGTGGTCGCGGAACAAGATGTTTGTTTTCAATAGCAGGTCATCAAAATCCATGGCTCCGGCCAAAAAGCATCGGCGTGAATATTCCTTATAGAGCTCAGCGATGCGTGGCATGCGTATGCTCATGTCATATTCGCGTACCTGGGCATTGGTGGCATAGGCTGCGGGAGTAATCAGGCTGTTTTTTGCTGCTGAAATCCGGCTGGCAACCACGTTGACTTTGTATGTTTTATCGTCCAGCTTAAATTCTTTGATAATGGTTTTCAACAGGCTTTTGGAGTCTGCTGAATCATAGATTGTGAAATTTGAGGGGTAACCAAGAACTTCCGATTCCACCCGTAAAATGCGGGCAAAAATGGAGTGAAACGTTCCCATCCAAAGGTATTTGGCCGTGTGTGCCCCAACAACATTGGCAATCCGTTCTTTCATTTCTTTGGCTGCCTTGTTGGTAAAGGTAAGCGATAAAATGCTGGCCGGTCGTGTGCCTTGCTTCAGCAAGTGAGCAATGCGGTAAGTCAGTACCCGTGTTTTGCCAGAGCCGGCTCCGGCAATGATCAGGGATGGCCCTTCGGTATTTTCAACAGCTTGTCTTTGAGCTTCGTTTAATTCTTCAAGATAATTCACAATCACTATATTTCTAAGTCAGCCTCAAAAGTATAACCTATTTTCTTATTTCGAAGCATTGGCCTCAGCTAGTTTTCAACAAATGAGTTTTGAATGAAAAAATGAAAGATGGGTAAAAGATAAGTCAATTTTAAACGTTAATATTGTAATACAATATAATTCAAGCTGTTTTTTGAAGATGAAATTTAATGCGAAAACTTCACTTGTTGTCTTGCTGATTGCCTTGTTTTTTCCCTGTGTCGTTATGGGGCAGTTAACTGCTGCGTCGGACGATGTTGTGTCTACCGCCTACAGTTCTGGGAGTCAAGATCAGATTTATATTTTTTGTGCTGCTCCCGATGAGAATGCCGGGCAATTGACGGCAACTTCAAGTACGGCAGTAGCAGCCGGCTTTGAGTGGTTCATATACAACCCGGGAACTGGAAACTTTGATGCTTATCAGTCGGATAATTCGGGAGTGGCTTCGTCAACCATTAGCAATTTGGAGAGTGGATGCTATCGGGTTGAAGTGACTTTTGGAGAAACAACTGAACTTTATACTGCTTGGGTGATGAACAGCTGGTATGCTGCAACAGCCGAAATTACGGAGTCGACCTGTGACTATTTTCAGATACAAGCTGCTTTTGACGAAGCTTCGTCAGTTTATTATGATTTGGCTACAGGTTCCGAGTTGCAGGTTTTTAAAGATGTAAAAGTGCGCTGGGAGGCCGATGGGGAGCCTGTTGCTTCGGTGTTGAGCCCTCAGGTTTTTTCGCCACCGGCAAGAAATATGGAATACAAATTGACTGTTTATGACCGCTTTGGGTGTCAGGTTGAAGTGCCGGTTTCTTATCAGAGTATTGTGACTGAGGCGTCATTTGATGCCACGCCGCTGGAGGGAGAGGCACCTTTGGAGGTTTTGTTCACAAGTACCTCGCTCAATGCTGACGGCTATGAGTGGTTTTTCTTTCGGAACCGGGATGAGCTGATTCAGGAAGGCCTTGATGGCGGAGTGGTAGAAGATAGTATTTTAGCAACTGCCATTGATGAGAACCCCGTTTTTATTTATGAAAATTCGGGTACTTACCAGGTGAAGCTGGTGACTACAAAGAATTCGGAAAACTTTGCATGTACGGATACCTTTTACCTGGAAGATTATATTGTTGTTCAAAACTCCTTGCTGGAGGTTGCGAATGTGTTTACCCCCAATGGAGATGGCGTGAATGATGTCTTCGTGGTTAAATACCAGTCGATCAAATCGATCAATATTCAGGTGTTTAATCGTTGGGGGCGAAAAGTTCATACGTGGGAAAACAACAATGTGCAGGGCTTTGAGGAGACATCAAGCGAGTCTGTATGGGATGGCCGGATTGGTGGGCGTTATGCCAGTCCTGGGGTTTATTACTATGTTGTACGGGCAGAAGGACGTGATGGAGAAACTCAGAATGCACATGGTTTTGTGCACTTGTTTCGTGAAAAATAGATCTCTGTGGTTTAAGGCTCTTGTTTTCTGCTAAAGGGTCAGTGAACAAGTCGGTTTTGTATTTTGTTTTGTTTAACTTAGACGTGATGATTGCTCTTGATTGCGAAATGAAATGCCCCAAATCTAAACCGTATGCTTGCTCCAATATGTTTATTTACATACAACCGCCCTGCAGAGCTCAAACAGACCATTGATGCCTTAAAGCGCAACTACCTGGCTTCGGAAAGTGAATTGTATATTTTTTCGGATGGTGCTAAGGATCAACAATCGGATGAAAAAGTGTTTGCTGTCAGGCAGTATCTGGAAACGGTTACCGGGTTTAAATCAGTCTCTGTTTCATGTGCTCCGGTTAACCGAGGCTTGGCAAATTCTATTATTGCCGGGGTTTCTAAGCTCCTTGCTCAATATGGGAAGGTCATTGTATTGGAAGATGATCTGATTACATCGCCGAACTTTCTTGATTTTATGAACCAGGCTTTGGTGTATTACGAAAAGAATAAGAAGATAATGAGTATTTCGGGATACACCATGGACTTGCCTTCCTTGAAGAATCGAAAAGATGATTTTTACCTGGGCTACCGTGCAGGCTCGTGGGGATGGGGCATCTGGCAAGATCGTTGGGAGTTGGTTGATTGGGAAGCTCAAAGTTATCAGTCTTTTCGGTGGAGTTTTTTGAAGCAGTTTCGCTTTATGCGCGGAGGAATGGATATGCCTTACATGCTTTGGAAACAAATGACCGGGCGATTGGATTCATGGGCTATTCGACTGGGGTATTGTCAGTTTGAGCATGATTTGCTCACTGTTTTTCCGGTTCGGTCCAAAGTGAAAAGTATTGGTTTTGGAGAGGAGGCTACAAACACCAAGAAAAGCCATCGTTTTCGAACGCACTTGGATGATGGTTTGAAGATGGATTTTGAGTTTTCGCCGGCTCCGGTCATCGACCCTTTGCTGGTTAAGGAATTTCGAGGGAAATTCTCTCTAAGGTCGCGTATCGTTGAAAAATTTAAGTTAGCCTGATATGAAGCCAGATGTTTTGTTTCTTCTTCATTGGCCGTCAGCCATTCATGGCTCTTCCATTGTGGGACTGTCTATTAAAGAGAGTCGGGAGATTAATCGGGCTTTCAATACCAGGTATATTAACCTCTTGTTGTCGGATGAAGTGAATGAGTCTGGCGAATTGACGTTTCGAAAGTTCTATAAAGGCTTGCTGATCACGGGAAGGCTTTTTAAGGAGCTGGTTCGAAGACGTCCTTCTGTTTGTTATTTTGCCTTGACAACTACGGGGGCTGCCTTTTTAAAGGATTTTATTCTAATTTTTCTGTTGAAGTTATTTCGGGTTCCTCTGGTGTATCATTTGCACAATAAAGGCTTTGAAGAGAGGAAAGATAGCTTCTTTTTTCGAAGGCTCTTTCATTTTGCGTTTGCTAACTCTGCTGTCATTCTTTTGTCACAACATTTGTATTCTGATGTTGCCCCCTATGTTCAGCCCGGGCAGATCAGGATTTGTCCGAATGGGGTGACTGCTGCCCATTATCGGAATGGGCAGGAAAAGGAGGACATTCCCGAAATTTTGTTTCTTTCAAATCTGATTCGAGCGAAGGGGGTGGAAGTTTTGTTGGATGCTTGTTTGCTGTTGAAAGAGCGCAACTGTTCTTTTCGTTGTACCTTGGCTGGGGGTGATGGTGATATCTCCGGGATGGAGCTTGTTGAGCTGATTGAAGAAAAGGGGCTTTCAGCACAAGTGAGTTATGTGGGGTGTAAGTTTGGGGAGGAAAAGGAGCAGGTATTTAGTGCTGCTTCAATTTTTGCATTTCCAACTTATTATAAAGCTGAAACCTTTGGCTTGGTTAATGTGGAGGCCATGCAGTATCGACTGCCGGTGGTGTCGACTTTTGAAGGAGGGATTCCGGATGTTGTTGAAGATGGTGTTACCGGTTTTTTGGTTCCCCAGAAAGATGTGGTTTCGCTAGCCGATAAGCTTGAAGTGTTAATTAAAGACGAGGATTTGCGTGTTCGAATGGGGCAGGCAGGATATCGTAAGTATGAAAAAGAGTTTACGCTTCGAAAGTTTGAGAGTCGGTTGATCGAAATTTTGCAAGGAGAAATTAGTGTTTCAGCTGAAGTTTCTGGTCAATATGGATTGACTCGCTCAAGAAGGAAATGATTCAGCATTTTTTTCAATAGGCGTTTCTTTTCGAAGCTGAAATTAAATTAGAAAGTTGAGTGTATGGATTATCAGTTTTACACTTTGATGTATGTTGATTTTGAGAGCAAATCGGCAGCAACTAATGGCGTACACGGTGATTTTGATCGGCAAATTCAAACTTACATGAAGTGTTGTGAGAGTTTGTCTGACTCCCTGCAGTTTTTTACTTCAAAACCGTTGGTGGTATTGACTAATCAGCAGGAATATCTTGAACGATATTCCAAGAAGTTGCAGTTTGTTGAAATTCCCTTTCAGTTGGATGTACCGCGTGGGATTGCATTTTATTCAGCCCATTTTAAGTTGGACGTATTTCGGTATTTTGGCTCTTTGGGAGAGCAGGGAGGTTATTGTGTATTGGTTGACAGTGATGTATTGTGTTTGAGTTCAATGCCGCAAAATCTAAAAAATTGTATCCGTAATAATATTCCTGCTTTTTACGATGTAACAGCTCAGCGCTACCCGGCATATGGGAGAGAGCGTTTGATTCAGGATAAGGAAATTTTGATGAAGGGTGAATCATCGTTGGGCTTATGGTGTGGCGGTGAGTTTTTAGGAGGTGATGCTGCTTTTTTTAGTCGGTTGAGTGAAGAGATTCGGCTGGTGCAACAACACTACTTCGAAGACTACGCATTGTTTCATCATCAGGGTGATGAGGTGTTGGTGTCTGTTGCTCTGGAAAAAATGATGCGCGAAGGGGGCTACTGTTGCGATGTTGGTACTTTTGGAGGAATTGCCCGGTTTTGGAGTGTGCCAACTTTGCATGTTCAAAACAGTTGGAAGGCCTACGAAGATTGTTTTCTGATTCATCTTCCGACCGATAAACGGTTTATTTCTTCTGTGATTAAGGTTGATGAAGGCTTGAAATTACGCTTAGGGCGCTACTTATTTTGGGCAGTTTTTCTGAATCGCTTGAAGTTTGGAGTTAAGAAGATGTTACCGTTTTTGAAGCGAAAATAGTTGCCTTTATGCAAGGTGGATTGTAATGCAAATAGGCAACCAGAATTGGCTGCCTATTTGTTTTTGTCGAATTATTCAAATCGGGATATTCAGAAATGTGATTCAGTTAAGCTATTCACAGATTAGATCAAAAACTTTGGTTGCATCAGTCAGGTTATCTGCCCAGTTGGGATTCCAGCCGTCAGTGATGCTGGTGAAGCCTGCGTAAGCTTCGCCAATGTATGTTTTTTCATACGGCCATTGCCAGTTGTAGGGAATAATGATGCCATTCGGGTGTTCTTTTCCTTCTTCGTCAATCCACGTTGAGCCATCGGCTAGGTTGGCTTGGAGCTCCCAAATGTTCAGGTCGTAGGCGTTGGTCGTTCCCGGGTGCACCGTAATGAATGGTTCATAGGGGAAGTCCGGATCGAAATCAAAATTCTCATCGGTCAGAATTGTAATGATGGCGTTGGCGTGAGGTTCGCAATCCGTGTCTGTTGGCAATGTGTTGGCAACAAATGGATAGGGAGCCTCGTTTTCTGCTGGTAAAACAGCTTTTGTACTCGCAAATACCGTAATGATATAGTAGTCTCCATCTTCTTCGATGTCGGCGTGTCCGTTGATCCCGCCAGTCAGGGCATCAGCGATTCCTGTTTTTGGAATTTTGATTTTGAACGCGTGATCGTAGCTGGCTCCTCTGGCTGATGCGTAGATCGAAATTACCAGCATATCCTGAGAGCGGAGAACGTCTGATTTTATGACCAAGTCATTGTAGTCACCGTCGTTACCGTCAGCACCGTCTTTCATAAGGTCTTCCCAGGCATAGGTGAAGTCAACGGTGGTAAGGCACTCGTCAAGGCAGAATTCGAAGTATACTCCCCAGTTGTTGCCTGGAAACTGCATGGCATCGCTCAATGAAACTCCTTTGTCGGTTTCAGTGCAGAATCCCCCCCAGGCTGTTTCGCCATTGGAAAGAGCTGCGTGTGATGCAATATAGAAGCAGTCGGCATTAGGAGCTATCTCATCGATGTATTCTTTGGGAACAACAACGGTATAGCTAGTCATCATAGCAGATGCTTTCCAGCTCTTTTTAAATTCAAATTTTCCGGGAATGGCTCCACCGCCGCTTAGTTTTTTTGCTGCGTCAAATTGGTCGAGGTCGGCAAAAATGTCAAGATGAATCTCAGTGAGGTAAACACCTGATTCGGTTACGTTGTAGGTAACGTGAATGTCATCTCCGTCCTGCGAAACGATGACTGTGCCAACTTGCATGTGTTGACCTGCCACCAGGCAGACTTCTTTGCAGGGATAGTCAATTACCAGGTCTTTTAGTGTTTGTCTGTCAGTCATGTCAACCTCCTCGCAGCTTTGGTACGTTAGTCCAACTGTAATTAAAGCTAGGATGAACATGATGCCCTTTTGGTAGTTTAGAATCGCTCTTTTCATAAAAAATGATTTTACTTTTTTATTTGTAATAAAGATTTGTTTTTATGTTACTCCGTATGGCTTTGAAATAGGCTGTGGCCATACATCGGAACAAACTTAGGGCACTTGCGAATTATGCACAATGGGTAATTTTACCCACATATGAGTTTTAGTGAGGAGGCAGCGCTATTTGCGTATGGAGAAAAAGCATGTGGGATGTTGGAGGGGGTGAAGGGGGGGGGGGGTAAATTGAAAACCCCGGATAGGCTGTCCGGGGTTTTAGTCATAATTAGTTTGAATGCTAGTTATGATAGGATTAGAAATGGTCTTTTGTTAATCTTCTTCCTGTTCGGCGGCATAAGCTGCCAGAAGCTCTTCTTGTACTTCCTGTGGTACTTTTTCATAGCCGTCAAATGCAATGGAGAAGCTTCCGCGCCCTTGTGTTAAAGAACTGAGGGCGGTGATGTATTTGTGCATTTCCTTCAGTGGGACTTTGGCATTGATCTTTTCGAAGCCTCTTTCGCTGCCCATGCCCATGATTAATGCGCGTCGTCCCTGGAGGTCGCTCATGACGTCTCCCATGCGATCGCTTTGTACGAAAACTTCCAGGTTGTAAATGGGCTCCAGGATCTTGGGACCAGCATTTTTGAAGGCCTGAGAGAACGCATTTCGTCCGGCAAGTTTGAACGAGATTTCGTTGGAGTCTACCGGGTGCATTTTGCCATCGTAAACGTAAACCCGAATGTCTCGCGCATATGATCCGGTAAGTGGACCTTCTTCCATTTTTTCCATGATTCCTTTGAGGATGGCAGGAAGGAAGCGGGCATCAATGGAGCCGCCCACGATGCAGTTGTGGAAGATGAGTTTTCCACCCCACGAAAGCGGGTACTCCTGGGTGTCGCGAATGGAGAGTTTTTGTTCTTTGCCATTCATGGATACCAATGTCTTTGGTTCAACGCCATCGATGTAGGGCTCGATAAACAGGTGAACTTCTCCAAACTGTCCGGCGCCGCCCGATTGTTTTTTGTGTCGGTAGTCAGCTTGGGCTAGTTTGGTGATGGTTTCACGGTAAGGAATTTTGGGTTTGTCAAATTCGATGTCGAGTTTGTATTCGTTGTTGTAGAACCATTTTAGTGTGTTCAGATGGTATTCGCCTTGGCAGTGCACCAGCATTTGCTTCAATTCTTTTGAATACTCCACGATGTAGGTCGGATCTTGATCGTGTAGCTTTTGGAAGCTTTCGCTGATCTTTTCCTCGTCAGCTTCGTTTACGGCTTTCAAGGCAACGGTGTGTCTGGAAGGCGGGAATTTGATTTCGGCAAACTTGTAACCGGCTGATTTTTCGCTGAGGGAGTTGTTGACATTGACATCTTTCATTTTTACCGTGGCGCCAATGTCGCCTGCGGTCATGGCCGCTACTTTTGTTCTGTTTTTTCCGGCAGAAACAAAGAGCTGGGAGATGCGTTCTTTGTTGCCATTTTTGGCAATGATCAGGTCTTGTCCTTCTTTTACGGTGCCACTCATTACCTTGAAATAGGTAATTTCCCCCACGTGCTGCTCGATGGTTGTTTTGAAAACCATCAGCGAAGTTGGTGCGTCTTCCCCTTTTTTTACTTCTTTTCCATTGATTTCAGGTACTTCGACGGCTTCGGCAGGCGATGGTGTGATGTTGGCGATGAATTCGAGTAGGCGGCCAACGCCCATGTTGTGTTTGGCAGCCGCACAGAACACCGGGAATAGGCTTCGGTCGATCATGCCAAGTTTGATGCCCTGGCGCATTTCGTCTTCGCTGAGGCTTCCCTTTTCAAAATAAAGTTCCATGAGGGCTTCGTCATTTTCTGCCGCCATTTCAACCAGTTCGTTGTGTAGTTCGTCAGCGCGTTCTTTTTCATCGTCCGGAATTTCCAGGATTTCGGGTTTGCCACCATCTGCCGGATATTTGTAAAGCTTCATTTTCAAGACGTCAATAATTGAATCGAAGCCAGGGCCGGCGTTGACAGGGTATTGAACAACGGTTACTTTGTTGCCAAAGATGCTTTTGGCCTGGTCGACAGTTTGCTCAAAATTGACGTTTTCGTGATCCAGTTGGTTGAATACAAAGATCATTGGTTTGCCGGCTTTTTCAGTGTGGAGGCACACGGATTCAGTGCCGGCTTCTATTCCGTGAGGGGTGTTGATGGTTACAATGGCGCTTCCGACAACATGAAGTGCGGAAACAACACTTCCGCGGAAATCGTCCATTCCCGGGGTGTCGATAATGTTAATTTTTTTGTCGTTGCAGAAGGAGTGGAGAACAGTGGAGAAGACTGAGTTGCCATAGTCGTGCTCGATGGGCAGGTAGTCAGATACGGTATTTTGGGATGAAACCTCGCCTCGCCGGTTGATTACTCCACCCTCAAACAGCATGGCTTCTGCGAGGGTGGTTTTCCCACTGCCAGCATTTCCAATTAAAGCAATGTTGCGGATTTGATCTGTTTTATAGATTTTCATTTCGTTAGTTTTTATTGGTTAAAACACGTTTTGTAGGTTGAATTTCCTATGGAAGTCACCAAAATTAGTAATAATTTATTAACAAACAACGATGGTTCTGTGGGTGAAATATGTTATAGAAATGCTTTTTGGAATGTGTAGTCTTTTTTATTTCTGAAAAACTTATATGGCGCTTGTTTTTGTTGATGGGGGTGAAGGTGCCAGCAAGCGGGGTGGTGTATTTTTTTTGAAGGAGGGGGCTTATTGGAAGGAGCTAGTTTAAGGCTTTTCCGATGGTCGAGTTAGGAACAATAGATAGGCGGTATTTGGATTAATCGCTATTGTGCTTTTTATTTCTTCGGAAAGCTATTGGAGGCTAAGTGTCGGGCTTTCGCTATTAACCGGCAATTGTGAATAACTAATCGCAAGGGGCGGCAAATGAACGTTGATTTCCTGTAATTTTAAGGAGTAAAATAGTGTTATGCCTCGTTTCCCTCATTATAAGCAACCCGACGCCATGGATTGCGGGCCAACGTGCCTGCGGATGATCGCCAAGTTTTACGGGCGCAACTTCAATTTGAACTACTTACGGGAACAATCACACATTTCGCGCGAAGGTGTTTCGCTGCTTGGTGTCAGTGATGCCGCAGAAGCGATTGGGATGCGTAGTTTGGGAACCAAGGTGACTTACGCCCAGTTGGTGAAGGATGTTCCGAAGCCTTGTATTGTGCATTGGGATCAAAACCATTTTGTGGTTGTTTACCAAGTAAAAAAGGGGAAGGTGTATGTGGCCGATCCGGCTTTTGGCTTGGTGAAGTATAATGAGCAGGAGTTTAAGAAGCATTGGTTGGCTACGGTGACAGCCGGAGAGGAGAAGGGGATTTGCCTCATGTTGCAGCCTACGCCGGCTTTTTATGATCAGGATGATGAGTCCGATGACCGCACAGGTTTTGCGTTTCTGTGGCGCTATGTTCGGCCGCATCGTCGCCTGGTGGGGCAGTTGTTGATTGGTTTTTTGGCCGCGAGCATTATTCAGCTGATTTTTCCATTTCTGACACAAAGCATTGTTGATGTTGGAATCAATAACCAGGATATCAGCTTTATTTACCTGGTGTTGGCAGCTCAGATGATGTTGTTTGTGGGTAAAATGTCGGTTGATTTTATCCGTTCGTGGATTTTGCTGCATGTCAGTACCCGTATTAATATTTCCATTATTTCTGACTTCCTGATAAAGTTGATGAAATTGCCCATTGGCTTTTTTGATACCAAAATGATTGGCGATTTAATGCAGCGCATTCAAGATCATCGCAGGATTGAGCGGTTTCTGACCACGCAAACTCTGAGTGTTTTGTTTTCGCTGTTCAACCTGGTGATTTTTGGTGTCGTGCTGGCCATTTACAGTTGGCAGATTTTGGCGGTGTTTGTTGTCGGGTCCGTTTTGTATATGGGGTGGGTGTATTTATTTATGCAGCGTCGTCGTCAGCTCGATTATAAAAAGTTCGCCCAGTTGAGCGAAAATCAAAGCATGTTGATACAGCTGATTAATGGGATGCCCGAAATCAAACTGAATAACTACGAAAAGCAAAAGCGCTGGGAGTGGGAGCGTATTCAGGCGCGGCTGTTTCGGGTGAATGTGCAAAACTTGTCGGTGGATCAGTACCAGCAAGCGGGATCGGTTTTTATCAATGAAACCAAAAATATTATTATTACGGTTTTGGCGGCTATGGCTGTGTTGAATGGGCAAATGACCCTGGGGATGATGTTGGCTGTGCAGTACATTATCGGGCAGTTGAATGCTCCGCTTTCCGAGCTTATTAGTTTTATGCACCTGGCGCAGGATGCGAAAATCAGTTTGGAGCGACTAGGGGAAATTCATAATAAAGAGGATGAGGAAAAGAAGGGAGATCCGCGCATTAATACGATGCCGGCCGAGCGTTCCATTGTTATTTCCGATTTGGTGTTTCAGTATGAAGGACCACATTCTCCCAAGGTGTTGAATCGGATTGGGCTGACTATTCCGGAGAAGAAGTTGACCGCGATTGTTGGAACCAGTGGAAGTGGTAAAACGACATTGGTAAAATTGTTGCTGGGGTTTTATCCGCCGGTATCCGGAGCAATTCGCGTGGGCGATACCGATTTGAAGAACTTTTCGCAGCAGTGGTGGCGTACCAAGGTTGGTGCGGTGATGCAGGATGGATTTATTTTTTCAGATACCATTGTGAATAATATTGTGGTGGGCGATGAGCGGGTTGATAAAGAGAAATTGTTGTTCGCCGTAAAAACGGCCAATATTCAGGACTTTGTAGAAGGGTTGCCTTTGGGGTACAACACGCGAATTGGTCAGGATGGACACGGCTTGAGTCAGGGGCAAAAGCAGCGAATACTGATTGCACGGGTGGTTTATAAGAATCCGGAGTACTTGTTCTTCGACGAGGCGACCAATGCCTTGGATGCCAATAATGAAAAGGTAATTATGGAAAACCTGGATCAGGTGTATGAGGGGAAGACGGTTGTGGTTGTGGCTCACCGGTTGAGTACGGTGAAGAATGCTGACCAGATTGTGGTGTTGGACCGGGGTGAGATCGTTGAAGTTGGTAATCACAATGAACTGACGGCACGGAAAGGTGCTTATTACAATTTGGTGAAAAACCAGCTGGAGTTAGGTAATTAGGTTTTGTTTGTATTGCATGTCTGAATGTGTTTATGTTTTAGATAGTGCTCAAAATGAAAAAATACAGGTCAAAAATAGGGCGTGGAATTCTTCTTATTCTTGTTGTTGTGATAGGAGGAACTTCTGCATTGATGCTTTATCTTCAGGCTTGGCCGGGGCTTGTGGTTAATCTTTTGGTGAGTGTTTTTATTGCTTATTTGTTCAGTACGACTTATTATCTTGTTGGTAATGGTGTTTTGAAAGTGAAAGGTGGTTTTATTGTTGATAAGTCTATTCGGATTGAGGTTATCCGCGAAATAAGGGAGACCCATAATCCGTTGGCAGCTCCTGCGAATTCGCTTGATCGGTTGGAGATAAAGTATGGATCGGGAGAGTCAATTTTGATTTCACCAAAGGATAAGCGGGGTTTTATTCTACATTTGAAGGAGATTAATCCGACAATTCAATTTGGAGGAAAGCTCCAGCTGGATAAATAATTGGTATGGTTGGGAAAGAAATAGAGTAATATATATGCCACAAAATGATAACATAGAGATTCGAAGTGATGAAGTGCAGGAAATCATTGGGAAGTCGCCGTCGTGGTTGCTGCGAAGTGGCTTGACGATGATTTTGATTTTTGTAATGTTGTTGTTGTTGGGTTCCTGGGTTTTTCATTATCCTGATATTATTCGGGCGCGCATTGTGGTGCTTTCTGAAAATCCGCCGGCACACATTGTGGCTCGCAATACCGGTAAGATTGATCAGTTGTTTGTGGAGGATAAGGATACAGTGCGGAAGAACCAGTTGATTGCTATTTTGGAGAATGCTGCCGATTATCAGGATGTGATTCGTTTGGAAGAAGAGCTAGACCAGCTGGAGGGGTATTTTATTACCTTCGATACTTTGTTTTACCGGTCGCTGAAGCCGGATTATCGATTGGGCGAAATTCAAGCTGATTTTTCATCGTTTTTACGCCTGTATAATAATTACATCAGTTTTGTGAGGTTGAACTTTTATCCGCAAAAAATTAAATCACTGCAAGCGCAAGAGCACATGCTGCGTGTTTATTATGATCGTTTGTGGTCTCAGCGACAGATTCTGGAAAATGAGTATCAGATTGCTTATGAGCAGTTCAGGCGCGACTCTGGTCTGTTCGTGCGTGATGTGCTCTCGCTGGTTGATTATAAGAAATCGGAGTCATCGCTGTTGCAAAAGAAATATAGTTTCAATGGAGCTCGAACGGATCTGGCTACCACACAGAAGGAGATTATTCAGCTTCAGCAAGAAATAATTGGCGCAGAAAAGGAGTTTGAAGACCAGAAACGGCAGGCGCAGTCCGGGTTGATTGAGGCTTTGAATGTGTTGAAAAGCCGTCTGGATTATTGGAATAAGGCTTTTGTGTTGCAGACGCCGATTGATGGAAAGGTGACGTTTACCAATTTCTGGAGTAAAAACCAACAGGTTAAAAGCGATGATGTTGTGTTTACTGTTGTGCCTGAGGTGGAGAGTAAGATTATTGGTCGGGTTACATTGCCGCTGCGCGGTTCCGGAAAAGTGAAGCCGGGGCAGGTGGTTAATATTCGGTTCGATAATTTTCCCTATATGGAATATGGTATGGTTCGGGGAGTCGTGAAGTCGATTTCGCTGGTTTCTTCCAATGATAATTACATTGCAGAAATTGACCTTCCGCAGGATTTAATTACGAATTATGGCATTCCGCTTACCTTTAGTCAGGAGATGAAGGGTGAAGCTGAGATTATTACCGAAGACCTCCGGTTGATTCAGCGTTTCTTCAATCCGATCAAATCCATCCTGAAAGAAAAAGTTATGGATGCGAACTAAATCCCAATTTAATTTTGGGGTAAATTCCAAAAAACAAGTAGAAAAGCTATTGTTATTTTCTGAAAATTAGTACTTTTGCCTGCCGTTTTTGGAGAGTTCTGTCAAAAACGCAAGCGGAATGCATTGATTTTGACGATTTTTCAATACCTTTGCAGTCCATTTTGGAGAAATATTAATGATTAATTAAATAGTTGTATGCCAACGATTCAACAATTAGTAAGGAAAGGACGTACAGTGCTATCGGAGTCAAGTAAGTCTCCCGCATTGGATTCTTGTCCTCAGAAGCGTGGTGTTTGTGTGCGTGTTTACACAACTACACCAAAGAAACCGAACTCGGCTATGCGTAAAGTTGCCAGGGTAAGGTTGACAAACCAAAAAGAAGTGAACGCCTACATTCCGGGTGAAGGTCATAACCTGCAAGAGCACTCAATTGTATTGGTGCGCGGTGGTAGGGTGAAAGACTTGCCAGGGGTACGTTATCACTTAGTTCGCGGTGCATTGGACACTGCCGGTGTTGAGGGACGCACACAAAGACGTTCTAAGTACGGTACGAAAAGACCGAAGAAGTAATATTGAGAATTGACCGCTTGCAGTGGTTTGGTTGAGTAAATGAGTCCGGCAGGGGTCGGATGAACTGAAGCTCCAAATCGATAACACAACCAATTCGAATAACACTAAAGAAGATTACGATGAGAAAATCGAAACCAAAAAAGAGGATCATTCTTCCCGATCCTAAATTTAACGACGTTCTAGTTACAAGATTTGTAAACGACATGATGCAGCACGGTAAAAAAACCGTGGCCTATCAAATTTTCTACGATGCGCTCGATATCGTTGATTCACGCATGAAAAACGACGAGCTTTCTGCCCTCGATATCTGGAAAAAAGCCTTGGAGAACATTACTCCGGCAGTCGAAGTTAAAAGCCGCCGCGTAGGTGGTGCTACATTCCAGGTTCCAATGGAAATTCGCCCTGAAAGAAAAGTGGCAGTTTCTATCAAAAACTTAATCCTTTTTGCCCGTAAACGTTCTGGTAAGTCTATGGCAGACAAGTTGGCTGCTGAGATTCAGGCTGCGTTCAATAATGAAGGTGGTGCCTACAAGCGGAAAGAAGATACGCACCGCATGGCTGAAGCAAACCGTGCTTTTGCACACTTCAGATTTTAGGATTGGGGTAAATTAGTTTAACAAGGATTAGAATATTGGTTTATTAGCATGGCAACAAAAGATCTAAAATATACAAGAAATATCGGTATCATGGCTCACATTGATGCTGGTAAAACAACCACCTCGGAGCGTATCCTTTATTATACCGGATTAACGCACCGTATTGGTGAGACTCACGATGGTTCAGCCACAATGGACTGGATGGAGCAAGAGCAGGAAAGAGGAATTACAATTACCTCTGCAGCAACTACTACATTCTGGAAACACAATGAGAGCCAGTATAAAATTAACATTATTGATACCCCGGGACACGTTGACTTTACTGTTGAAGTAGAGCGTTCATTGCGTATTTTGGATGGTGCTGTCGCTTTGTTTTGTGCAGTAAGTGGTGTTGAAGCTCAGTCTGAAACCGTATGGCGCCAGGCGGAGAAGTATGGTGTTCCACGGATTGGTTTCGTCAACAAAATGGACCGTTCAGGTGCCGACTTTTTCAATGTTGTTTCTGAAGTTCGTGAAAAATTAGGTGCTAACCCTGTGCCAATTCAGATTCCAATCGGATCTGAAGCAAGCTTTGAAGGGGTGATTGACCTGATTGAAATGAAAGCTATTCGTTGGTACGAAGATGCTACATTGGGAACAGACTATAAACTGGAAGAAATTCCAGCTGAATTGAAAGAACAGGCTGACGAATACCGTGAAAAATTGGTGGAATCAGTTGCTGAACTGGATGATGCCTTGATGGAGCGTTACTTCGAAGATCCGGATTCAATTACTTCCGATGAATTGCTTTCAGTTATTCGTCAGGGAACATTGAAGCAGATTATTGTTCCAATGATGTGCGGTTCTGCCTTTAAAAACAAAGGTGTACAGCGCTTGCTGGATGCTGTTGTAGAGTTTTTGCCAAGCCCAATGGACAAAGAAGAATTGGTTGGTATAAACCCTCAAACAGGCGAAGAAACTGTTCGCCATGCTGATGTTGAAGAGCCTTTGTCTGCCTTAGCATTTAAAATTGCTACAGACCCATTCGTTGGTCGCTTGTGCTTTATTCGTGTGTATTCCGGAAAAATTGACGCAGGATCAACTGTTTACAATTCAAGAACCGGAAAGAAAGAGCGTATTTCGCGTCTTTACCAAATGCACTCGAACAAGCAAAACCCCAAAGATGTCATTGAAGCAGGTGATATTTGTGCAGCAGTAGGTTTTAAAGATATCCGCACAGGAGATACTCTTTCAACTGAGAAAAGCCCAATTACTCTGGAGAGCATGGATTTCCCAGAGCCAGTAATTGGTATTGCTGTTGAGCCTAAAACTCAAAAAGACATCGATAAACTTGGAATGGGATTGGCTAAATTGGCCGAAGAAGATCCAACATTCAAAGTAAACACGGACGAAGATTCAGGACAAACGGTTATTCGTGGTATGGGTGAGCTTCACCTGGAGATCATTATCGATCGTTTGAAACGTGAATTCAAAGTCGAATGTAACCAAGGGAAACCACAGGTTGCATATAAAGAAGCCATTAGCCAGGAAGTTGAATTACGTGAAGTATTCAAGAAACAGTCTGGTGGTCGTGGTAAATTCGCTGATATCATTGTGAAAGTTGGACCAGCCGAGGAAGGCAAGGAAGGCTTAACATTTATCGACAGCGTAAAAGGAGGTCGGATTCCTAAAGAATTTATTCCTTCTGTACAAAAAGGTTTTGAAACAGCGATGTTGAACGGTCCTTTGGCCGGATTCCAACTGGATAGCCTGAAAGTTGAATTGCTTGATGGTTCATTCCACGCGGTTGACTCGGATCAGCTGTCTTTCGAAATCTGTGGTCGTCAGGCGTTCAAGAGTGCAGCTTCTAAAGCCGGTCCTAAATTATTGGAGCCGATTATGAAGACTGAGATTGTTACTCCTGAAGAATACATGGGTGATATTATTGGTGACTTGAACCGTCGACGCGGACAGGTAGCCGGAATGACTGAGAAAGCCGGAGCACGAGTAATTAAAGCTACAGTGCCACTTTCTGAAATCTTCGGTTATGTAACCGTATTGAGAACACTCTCTTCTGGTCGTGCAACTTCATCAATGGAGTTCTCACACTACGAAGAAGTGCCAAAACAAATGGCAGTGAAAGTACTTGAGGAAATGCAAGGAAAAGTAGAATTATTATAATATAATTATTTTATCTCATCATGAGTCAAAAGATCAGAATTAAGCTGAAGTCGTATGATCACAACTTAGTGGACAAGTCGGCTGAAAAGATCGTTAAGACTGTAAAAACAACAGGTGCAGTAGTAAGCGGGCCCATCCCGCTTCCTACTCACAAACGTATTTTCACAGTGTTGCGTTCCACTTTCGTGAACAAAAAATCACGTGAGCAATTTCAGTTGTCGTCTTACAAACGTTTGATCGACATTTACAGCTCAACAGCTAAAACTATCGACGCCCTAATGAAACTGGAATTGCCCAGTGGTGTTGAAGTAGAAATTAAAGTATGATAACCTGTAAAAAGTAAAAAAATGGCAGGAATAATCGGTAAAAAAATCGGAATGACATCCGTATTCAGTGTTGAGGGAAAAAATATTCCATGCACTGTGATCGAAGCCGGTCCTTGTGTTGTAACACAAGTGAAAACGGCTGAAACCGATGGCTATAACGCTATTCAGCTTGCTTACGGTGACAAGAAAGAAAAGCACACCACCAAAGCTGAGTTCGGACACTTCCAGAAAGCTGGAACAGAGCCAAAGCGTAAAGTTGTCGAGTTTCAAGACTTCGAAAGTGATTACAAACTTGGTGATACCATTACTGTTGATGTAATCGAAGAAGGTAGTTGGGTTGATGTTACAGGCATTACCAAAGGAAAAGGTTTCCAAGGTGTTGTTAAGCGGTATAACTTCCGTGGAGTAGGTGATGCTACACACGGTCAGCACAACCGTCTGAGAGCTCCAGGTTCGCTTGGTGCGTCTTCTTACCCTTCCAGAGTATTTAAAGGAATGCGCATGGCTGGTCGTACTGGCGGTGCTCGCAAAACAATCGAAGACCTTCGGGTTTTGAAAGTAATTCCTGAAAGTAACCTATTAGTTGTTAAAGGATCAATTCCTGGAGCAAAAGGATCATACGTAATAATTAATCAGTAATGGAAGTACAAGTATTAGATAAAACAGGAAAGGAAACCGGAAGAAAAGTTGGTTTGCAAGACCAAATCTTCGGTATTGAGCCTAACGACCATGCTATTTATCTTGACGTAAAACAGTACTTGGCCAACAAGCGCCAGGGAACACACTCAGCGACTGAGCGTGGAGAGATTGCTGGAAGTACAAAAAAGATTAAACGGCAAAAAGGTACTGGTACTGCACGTGCTGGTAGCATCAAGTCACCTTTGTTCAGAGGTGGTGGTCGCGTATTTGGACCTCGTCCAAGAAACTATGGCTTCAAATTGAACAAAAAAGTAAAAGCTTTAGCGCGTAAATCGGCTTTGACTTACAAAGCAAAAGCAAGCGATATTTTAGTTCTTGAGGACTTTAGTCTGGAAGTACCAAAAACCAAAGAGATGGCTAACATCAGTAATAATCTGAAGATTACCAATAAAAAGTCTCTTTTCGTTTTACCAGACGAAAATAAAAATATATATTTGTCCTCCAGAAATTTAGAAGGTGTTTCTGTTGTAACTGCTTCTGAGTTAAGCACTTATCAGATCATGAACGCCAATAAGGTGATCTTTTTTGAGAGTTCGGTAAGTAAGATCGAAGAACAGTTTAAGATTTAAGGGGGAAAAATAATGGATATTTTGATCAAACCCATAGTGACAGAAAAGATGACGGCACAGAGCGAAAAGTTCAACCGTTATGGATTTGTTGTCCGCAGAGAAGCAGATAAACAAGCGATTAAAAAAGCAGTTGAAGAACTGTACAATGTGAGTGTAGCTTCCGTTAATACCATGGTTTATGGTGGCAAAAACAAAAGCCGCTATACAAAAGCCGGGGTGATTAAGGGAAAAACGGCTGCTTATAAAAAAGCAATCATCACATTGGTAGAAGGAGATACAATTGATTTTTACAGTAATATTTAATAAAACGAAATGGCAGTAAGAAAATTAAAACCAGTTACTCCGGGTCAAAGGCACAAAATTATTGGCGCTTTTGATACCATTACTGCATCAACGCCTGAGAAATCATTGTTGAAGCCCATGCAGAAGTCCGGTGGTCGTAACAGCCAAGGACGCATGACAATGAGGTATATAGGTGGAGGGCACAAGAAGAGATACCGTGCGATTGATTTCAAACGCGAAAAAGACGGTATCCCTGCACGTGTAGAGTCTATTCAGTATGACCCGAACCGCTCAGCCCGTATTGCACTGTTGGTGTACGCCGATGGTGAAAAACGGTACATTTTGTCTCCCAACGGATTGCAGGTTGGACAGACAGTAATGAGCGGATCAGGAATCGCCCCTGAAGTAGGTAACTCAATTCCACTTAAAGAAATCCCTCTAGGTACTATTGTACACAACATTGAGCTTCAACCTGGACAAGGTGGCGTAATGGTGCGAAGTGCAGGAACATATGCACAGTTGACCTCAAGAGAAGGAAAGTACGCAATTGTAAAGTTGCCTTCTGGTGAATCCCGTATGGTACTCGTTACTTGCAAGGCTACAGTTGGAACTGTTGGAAATACGGAACACAACTTAGAAAGATCTGGAAAAGCAGGTCGTTCTCGTTGGTTAGGAAGAAGACCACGCGTACGTGGTGTCGTTATGAACCCGGTTGATCACCCAATGGGTGGAGGTGAAGGCCGTCAGTCAGGAGGACATCCTCGTTCACGCAATGGCTTGTTAGCAAAAGGATTCAAAACCCGTGCTAAGAAAAAAGCTTCCAATAAGTATATTGTAGAAAAACGCAAGAAATAATAAAAGGAGTAGGATATGAGTCGTTCATTAAGAAAAGGCCCATTCATTGCCTATAAGCTTGAGAAAAAAGTTGACGCAATGAATGAAGCAGGAAAAAAGTCAGTTATTAAGACTTGGGCCAGAGCATCAGTAATCTCTCCCGACTTTGTAGGGCACACCATTGCAGTGCATAACGGAAACAAATTCATTCCAGTTTATGTCACAGAAAACATGGTCGGCCATAAGCTTGGCGAATTTGCACCTACAAGAACTTTTAGGGGACATGCCGGAAACAAACGCTAAGGCATGAGAATCTCATTAACTAATAAAAGAAATTACGATGGGTGCTAGAAAAAGAAATAGAGCAAATGAGCTGAAAGAAGCTCGCAAATCACAATACTTTGCGGTATTAAAAGACTGCCCTACTTCTCCAAGAAAAATGAGGCTGGTTGCCGATATGGTTCGTGGAATGGAAGTAAACCGGGCGTTGGATGTCCTGAAGTTTTCCTCAAAAGAAGCTTCACGCAAAGTTGAGAAACTGTTGATGTCAGCCATTGCAAACTGGCAGGCTAAAAACGAGGGAACTCGTTTGGAAGAAAGCAACTTGTATGTGAAAACAATTGCGGTTGATTCAGGACGTATCTTGAAGCGTCTGCGCCCGGCCCCACAAGGCCGTGCACACCGGATTCGCAAGCGTTCAAACCACGTTACAATTTGCGTTGATAGTAAAACTGTAGAAAACGATAACGAATAAATAGTAATACATGGGACAAAAAGTTAATCCAATCGCTAATCGTTTAGGGATCATCCGTGGATGGGATTCCAACTGGTTCGGTGGAAACGACTATGGTGATAAGCTGGTTGAAGATACTAAGATCCGCAAATACTTGAACGCCCGTTTGGCTAAAGCAAGCATTTCACGGATCATTATCGAAAGAACCTTGAAGCTGATTACTATTACAGTTCACACGTCAAGACCTGGTATTATTATTGGCAAAGGTGGTCAGGAAGTCGACAAATTGAAAGAGGAGTTGAAAAAGATCACCAACAAAGAAGTTCAGATCAATATCTTTGAGATTAAAAGACCTGAACTGGATGCCCGTATCGTTGCCAACAATGTTGCACGTCAAATTGAAGGTAAAATTGCTTACCGTCGTGCTACAAAGATGGCCATCGCCTCTACCATGAGAATGGGTGCGCAAGGAATTAAAATTTTAGTATCCGGTCGTTTGAACGGTGCTGAAATGGCGCGCTCTGAAATGTATAAAGACGGTCGTACTCCTTTGCACACGCTGAGAGCTGATATTGATTATGCTTTAGCGGAAGCTTTAACAAAAACCGGTTTGATCGGTGTTAAGGTTTGGATTTGTAAAGGCGAAGTCTACGGAAAACGTGACCTCTCTCCCAACCTCGGACAAAAGAACGCTCAAGGTGGCGGTCCTCGCGGTGGCGGAAGAAGTGGCGGTTTCAAAAAGAGAAGAAAATAATTCGAAAACCTTTTAATTAAAAAAGGATGTTACAGCCGAAAAAAACAAAATTTAGAAGAGTACAAAAAGGACGAATGAAAGGGAATGCCCAACGCGGTACAGAACTTGCATTCGGTTCTTTCGGTATAAAGTCGTTGCAAAGCGCATGGCTTACCGGTCGCCAAATTGAGGCTGCCAGGGTTGCGGTAACTCGTCATATGCAACGTCAGGGTCAAATTTGGATCCGTATTTTCCCAGATAAACCTATTACTAAAAAACCTGCCGAAGTACGGATGGGTAAAGGTAAAGGTGCTCCTGAAGCATTCGTAGCTCCGGTAACTCCCGGTCGTATCTTGATCGAAGCTGATGGCGTTCCATTCGAAATGGCAAAAGAAGCCTTGCGTTTGGCCGCTCAGAAACTTCCGGTAACTACGAAGTTTGTTATTAGACGTGACTATGTTGAATCTATTAAAGAGGATTAAAGATGAAAGCATCAGAAATTAAAGAGTTAACAGACAAGGAAATCCAGGAAAAAATCCAATTGGAGAAAGAAACCTTGGCACGTCTAAATATGAATCATGCAGTTTCTCCGCTGGACAACCCGATGAAAATCAAGGAAGCCCGCAAGAACATTGCACGCCTTCAGACCATCAAGCGTCAGAGGGAATTGAATCAAAATCAGAATTAATTTGTAGTCAATGGAAGCAAGAAATCTGAGAAAAGAGCGTATCGGAGTTGTTGTCAGCGACAATATGGATAAAAGTATTGTTGTAGCGGTGAAGCGTAAAGAAAAGCACCCCATTTACGGAAAATTCGTAAATAAGACAACCAAGTTATACGCCCATGACGAAACAAACACTTGCAGCGTAGGAGATACTGTAAAGATCATGGAAACAAGACCTTTAAGCAGAAGCAAGCGCTGGAGATTAGTTGAAATTATTGAAAGAGCTAAGTAATCATGATACAACAGGAATCAAGATGTGCAGTTGCCGATAACAGTGGTGCCAGAGAAGTTCTTTGTATCCGTGTTTTAGGCGGAACAAAGAAACGTTACGCATCAATTGGCGATAAAGTGGTTGTTACTGTAAAGAATGCAATCGCTGGAAGTGATATGAAAAAAGGAACTGTGTCAAAAGCCATCGTTGTTCGCACTAAAAAGGAAGTACGTCGTCAGGATGGATCTTACATCCGCTTTGATGATAATGCAGTCGTTTTATTGAACAACACTGGAGAGATGCGCGGAACCCGTATTTTTGGCCCTGTTGCAAGGGAACTTCGTGATAAAAACATGAAAATTATTTCGCTTGCACCTGAAGTGCTTTAATGCATAAATTAAACAAAATGCAGACAAAATTACACATTAAAAAAGGTGACACCGTTGTTGTTATTGCCGGTAACTATAAAGGTCAGCAAGGCAAAGTTCTCGAAGTAATTCGGGAAAAAACCAGAGCAATTGTGGAGGGTGTTAATATGGTTAAAAAACATACCAAACCCAACGCGGAAAATCCGCAGGGAGGTATTGTTGAAAAGGAAGCACCAATCCACCTGTCAAACCTAATGCATGTTGACCCAAAAGAGGGCGGCAAAACACGCATTGGGCGTAAGCTCGGAAGCAATGGTAAACTAGTACGTTATTCAAAAAAATCTGGAGAGGAGATTAAGTAATGGCTTATACACCAACACTTAAGAAGAAATATTCGGAAGAAATCATTCCTGCGTTAGCTAAGGAATTTGATTATAAATCTGTTATGCAGGTTCCGAAATTGGAGAAAATTGTTCTTAACCAGGGTGTTGGAGCTGCTATCGCGGACAAAAAAATCATTGAAGTTGCCACTGAGGAAATGACAATGATTGCCGGTCAAAAAGCAGTCCAAACCAAATCAAAGAAGGACATCTCCAACTTTAAACTGAGGAAAAAAATGCCCATCGGTGTCCGTGTGACACTGAGAAAAGAAAGAATGTATGAATTTCTTGAGCGGCTAATCAATATCTCGTTGCCACGTATTCGTGACTTCCGCGGTATTGAAAGTAAAATGGACGGACAAGGCAACTACACCCTTGGAATTCCAGAACAAATTATTTTTCCTGAGATCAACATTGACAAGGTTAACCGTATTAACGGTATGAACATTACTTTTGTAACCTCTGCGAGCACGGATGAAGAAGGTTTTGCCTTGTTGAAAGAGTTAGGTTTACCTTTTAAAAACGTAAAAAAGAACTAAGTTATGGCTAAAGAATCAATGAAAGCCCGCGAGGTAAAAAGGGCAAAACTTGTTGAAAAATACGCCGAAAAAAGGGCCCAGCTCAAAGCTGAAGGTGATTATGAAGGTTTGCAGAAATTACCTAAAAACTCGTCTAAGGTACGGATGCACAACCGTTGTAAACTAACCGGACGTCCAAAAGGTTATATGCGCCAATTCGGAATTAGCCGGATTAACTTCCGCGAAATGGCCTCAGAAGGTCTGATTCCCGGTGTTAAGAAAGCAAGTTGGTAAACTATTAAGTACAAAAGTAATGAGTAAAATTACAGACCCGATAGCAGATTTTTTAACCCGCGTGCGTAACGCTCAGGCAGCAAAGCACCGCGTGGTTGATATTCCTGCTTCAAACATAAAAAAAGAAATTACCAAAATCTTAAAAGATAAAGGGTATATTTTGAACTACAAGTTTGAAGATGATGTGAATTTCCAGGGCAACATTAAAATTGCTTTGAAATATCATCCTGAAACAAAACAACCAGCTATAAAATCCATCAAACGGATTAGTAAACCTGGTTTGAGACAGTACTGCGACAGCGAGAATATTCCTCGTGTACTTAACGGCCTGGGAGTTGCTATTATTTCTACCTCAAAGGGTGTGATTTCTGACAAAGAGGCACGCGACCTGAATGTAGGTGGTGAAGTTTTATGTTACGTTTATTAATAAGGAGGAATAGTAATGTCAAGGATAGGTAAATTACCAATCGAACTACCAGCCGGAGTAACCGTTACTGTGAGCCCGGAAAACGTGGTGACAGTGAAAGGGAAATTAGGCGAACTTTCGCAAAAGGTAGATCCCGAAATGGAAGTAGCTGTTGAAGAAAACCAAATCTTGGTAAAACGCCCAACTGAACAAAAAAGACACCGTGCCCTGCACGGCCTTTACCGTTCATTGGTCAACAACATGGTTGTTGGAGTTTCTCAAGGCTATGAAATTAAGTTGGAACTTGTAGGTGTTGGTTACCGTGCAGAAAATCAAGGACAATTGTTGGACTTGGTTTTAGGACATTCTCACCACACGTACCTGAATCTTCCAGACGAAGTTAAAGTTGAAGCTGTTACTGATAAACGTAACAACCCGACTGTAACTTTGAAAAGCTGTGACAAACAGTTGGTCGGCCAGGTAGCTGCGAAGATACGCTCATTCAGAGCACCAGAACCATACAAAGGAAAAGGTGTGAAGTTTGTCGGTGAAGAATTAAGACGTAAAGCTGGTAAATCAGCCTCTGCTAAATAGTAAAATTTGAAACCATGGCTTTAACGAAACAACAAAGAAGATATAGAATTAAAAAGAGAATCCGGAAAATCGTTACCGGAACTTCTGAAAGACCTCGTTTGAGTGTATTTAGAAGTAACAAGCAAATTTATGCCCAATTGGTCAATGACCTGGATGGTACGACTTTGCTTTCAATCTCTTCATTGAATAAAGAAATCAGCGAAAAAGAAGGCAATAAAGTAGAACAAGCTGCTTTGGTTGGAAAAGCATTAGCTGAAAAAGCAAAAGCAGCCGGAATCGAAAATGTTGTGTTCGATCGTAACGGATATTTATATCACGGTAGAGTAAAACAATTAGCTGAAGCTGCCCGTGAAGGTGGCCTTAAATTTTAATGATTATGGCAGGAAGTATTAAGAAAGTCAAAACAACTGACATTGAACTTAAGGACCGTTTGGTTGCAATTAACCGTGTAACCAAAGTGACCAAAGGGGGTAGAACTTTCAGCTTTTCAGCAATCGTTGTTGTCGGAAACGAAGACGGAATTGTTGGATGGGGACTTGGTAAAGCAAGTGAAGTCACTACCGCGATTGCAAAAGGAGTTGATGCTGCGAAGAAGAATTTAGTGAAAATTCCTGTTCACAAAGGAACAATCCCTCATGAGCAAATCGCCAAATTTGGTGGAGCCCGTGTTTTCCTGAAACCTGCAACATCAGGTACCGGAGTAAAAGCCGGTGGTGCGATGCGTGCCGTACTGGAGAGCGTTGGTATTAACGACATCCTTGCGAAATCAAAAGGATCGTCAAACCCTCATAACCTGGTTAAAGCAACCTTCAATGCATTGCTCGAACTGAGAGATGCCCGCACTGTTGCTGAACACCGTGGAGTTTCTTTAGAAAAAGTATTTAAAGGATAGGAACTATGGCTAAGATTAGAATCACACAAGTAAAAAGCAAAATTGGTTCCAATAAAGTGCAGAAAGCAACAATTGAAGCACTTGGAATTAAGAAGATGAACCACTTTGTAGAAAAAGAAGCCACTCCTCAGATTTTAGGTATGGTGAGCAAAGTGAGCCATTTGGTGAAAGTTGAAGAAATTTAAAATAGTTTAAGCTAAAAATTATGGATTTAAGTAATCTTAAACCTGCAGCAGGATCCGTAAAAAAAGATAAGCGTATTGGTCGTGGCCAAGGCTCCGGACGTGGTGGTACATCCACACGTGGTCATAAAGGAGCTCAGTCAAGATCAGGATATAGCCGTACACGCGGTTTCGAAGGCGGTCAAATGCCTTTGCAACGTGTTGTACCAAAATTCGGATTCAAGAACATTAACAGGATAGAATATAAAGCCATCAACTTGGATACATTGCAAAAACTGGCAGAAAGCAAATCGCTTACTGCCATTGACGTGCAAACCATCGTTGATGCCGGTCTGGCTGCTAAAAATGACCGGGTGAAGATTTTAGGAAATGGCGAATTGAAGTTGAAGTTAGAGGTGAAAGCACATGCCTTTTCTAATTCCGCAAAAGCAGCTATCGAAAAACTAGAAGGAACCACAGAAACACTCTAACCTGATGAAAAAATTTATCGAAACCCTAAAGAATATTTATAAGATTGAAGACCTGAGGTCTCGTTTGGGAATTACACTATTCTTTCTTTTAATATACCGATTAGGATCGTTTGTTGCATTACCTGGTATTGACCCCGCACAGCTGGGCGAGTTGAAAAACCAAACCTCAGATGGGTTGCTGGGGTTACTGGACATGTTTTCAGGGGGAGCATTCTCAAACGCATCTATTTTCGCTTTAGGGATTATGCCTTACATTTCAGCTTCCATTGTAATTCAGTTGATGGGAATAGCCGTCCCATATTTCCAGCGGTTACAAAAAGAAGGGGAATCAGGAAGAAGAAAGATCAATCAAATTACCCGTTATTTAACGGTTGTGATCTTAATCTTCCAGGCACCTGCGTATCTTGCTAATTTAACATTTCAGTTACCAGCAGAAGCCTTTGCAGTTAGCGGCTGGATGTTCAAAGTAACATCAACCATTATTTTGACTGCCGGGTCGATGTTTGTTATGTGGTTAGGAGAACGCATTACCGATAAAGGAATAGGGAACGGGATTTCATTGATTATCATGATTGGTATTATTGCCCGACTGCCTTTCTCTGTTTTTGCCGAGTTTATTAGCCGGCTCGAACAGCAAGGCGGGGGCATGGTCATGTTCCTGGTAGAGTTTGTTGTTTTGTTTGTTGTATTTATGCTCACCATTCTGCTGGTACAAGGTACCCGCAGAATTCCGGTGCAGTATGCTAAACGAATAGTAGGCAACAAACAATACGGAGGAGTACGTCAGTATATCCCGTTGAAAGTGAATGCCGCCGGAGTTATGCCAATTATCTTCGCGCAGGCAATCATGTTTGTTCCAATTACTCTGGTAGGTTTTACCAATTCAGACAGTATGAGCGGTTTTGCGGCTGCATTTTCTGATCACACTGGGTTTTGGTATAACTTTTCTCAATTTGTACTGGTGATATTGTTTACGTATTTTTATACAGCGATTACAATCAATCCGGTTCAAATGGCCGAAGATATGAAGAAGAATGGTGGTTTTATTCCAGGTGTTAAACCCGGAAAACGGACTGTAGAGTTCTTAGATACCGTGATGTCTCGTATTACACTGCCAGGATCTATTTTCCTTGGGATTGTAACTATTTTGCCAGCTTTTGCAATGATTGCCGGAATTAACACTCAGTTTGCCTACTTTTTTGGAGGTACCTCGTTGTTGATTTTGGTGGGTGTTGTTTTGGATACTTTACAGCAAATTGAAAGTCATTTGTTGATGCGTCACTATGACGGACTGATGAAATCAGGGCGGATTAAAGGACGTACCGGCGGAGCTGGTTCAATGATGTAATCTATAACAAACAAGCAAAAGAATTTAAACGAAAATTTTTATGGCAAAACAGCCTTCGATAGAACAAGACGGAACAATCATTGAAGCATTATCAAATGCCATGTTTCGAGTTGAACTCGAAAACGGGCACGTGATAACAGCACATATCTCTGGTAAAATGCGTATGCATTATATCAAAATTCTTCCAGGAGATAAAGTTAAAGTGGAGATGTCTCCCTACGACTTAACCAAAGGAAGGATTACTTTTAGATATAAAAATTAAAGTACGAAATAATGAAAGTAAGAACATCCATTAAAAAACGCAGTGCCGAGTGCAAAATTGTGCGCAGAAAAGGCCGTTTGTATGTGATCAACAAAAAGAATCCAAAGTTCAAACAGCGTCAAGGATAATTAATTAACTTTGTAAAAAATTTATTTATGGCTCGTATTGTTGGAGTTGATATTCCTAATAATAAAAGAGGAGAAGTTGCACTGACTTATATTTATGGCATTGGCCGTAGTCGTGCGAATAAAGTCCTCGCTACAGCTGGCGTTGATGCAAATTTGAAAGTACAGGATTGGACTGATGATCAATTCGCTGCTATTCGCAAAACCATCAACGAAAGCTTTAAGGTTGAAGGCGAATTACGTTCTGAAAACCAACTGAACATCAAACGACTGATGGATATCGGTTGTTACCGTGGCATTCGCCACCGGATTGGTCTTCCTGTTCGCGGGCAAAGCACTAAAAACAATGCTCGTACGCGTAAAGGAAGAAAGAAAACTGTAGCTAATAAGAAAAAAGCCACTAAATAATTAATTGAATTATGGCAAAAAAGACAAGTTCCAGTCGGAAAAGAGTTGTTAACGTTGAAGCTACTGGCCAAGCGCATATTCATTCTTCATTCAATAATATCATTATCTCACTGACCAATAACAACGGAGAAGTAATCTCTTGGTCATCAGCAGGTAAAAAAGGATTTAGAGGATCGAAAAAGAATACACCTTATGCTGCCCAGGTAGCCTCTGAAGAATGTGCAAAAACTGCATATGATCTAGGACTCAGAAAAGTAAAAGTATTTGTGAAGGGCCCCGGAAACGGTCGCGAATCTGCTATTCGAGCCATTAATAGTGTGGGTATTCAAGTGAGTGAAATCGTTGATGTGACACCATTGCCACACAATGGTTGCCGCCCATCTAAAAGAAGACGTGTTTAATTTTTTTTAACGAAAAAGTAATGGCAAGATATACAGGACCCAAAACAAGAATTGCCCGAAAATTTGGTGAACCAATTTTCGGACCTGATAAAGTACTTGAGAAAAAGAACTATCCTCCAGGTATGCATGGGCAAACTGGCCGCAGACGTAAAAAGTCTGAGTACGGTGTCCAGTTGATGGAAAAACAAAAGGCGAAATATACTTACGGTGTTTTAGAGAAGCAATTCTCAAACCTGTTTAAAAAAGCATCAGCATCTAAAGGTGTTACCGGTGAGGTATTGCTGCAGTTGCTCGAAGCCAGATTGGATAACGTGGTTTACCGTTTGGGATTAGCTGCTACCAGAGCAGGAGCTCGTCAGTTGGTTACCCACAAACACATCATGGTTAACGGAGAACTAGTTAATATTCCTTCATTCCAACTTCGCCCGGGAGATATCGTTAGTGTGCGCGAAAAATCAAAATCATTGGAAGTAATTACCAATGCCTTGACTTCGCATCGCTACAATAAATTCGCTTGGTTGGAGTGGGATGGTGCCCAAATGAGCGGTAAATTTTTAAATCGCCCAGAACGGGAAGAAATTCCTGAAAATATCAAAGAACAACTGATTGTAGAGTTGTATTCTAAATAATAAATTACTCAGTATTATTATGGCAATATTAGCGTTCCAAAAACCTGACAAAGTAATAATGGTTGAATCCGATGAGAAATTCGGTAAATTCGAATTTCGTCCGTTGGAGCCCGGTTATGGTATCACAATCGGTAATGCTCTTCGTCGGATCCTGTTATCGTCTTTGGAGGGTTATGCAATTACAACGCTCAAAATTGAAGGCGTTGATCATGAATTTGCGACCATTAAAGGAGTGATGGAAGATGTAACTGAAATCATTCTGAATCTGAAGCAAATTCGGTTCAAACGCGAAGTTGAAGATTTTGATAGCGAGAAAGTTTCTATTTCTATTAGCGGTCAGGAAGAATTTACTGCTGGTGACATCAACAAGTTTATGACTGGTTTCCGGGTTTTGAATCCTGAATTGGTAATTTGCCGGATGGAAGCTGATGTTAAATTGCAGGTGGAATTAACAATCAACAAAGGGCGAGGCTATGTTCCCAGCGCTGAAAATAAGCCTGTAGATGCTGAGTTTGGTTTAATTCCGATTGACTCCATCTTCACACCAATCAAAAATGTGAAGTATGCTGTTGAAAACTATCGTGTAGAGCAGAAAACCGACTACGAAAAGTTGGTTCTCGACATCAACACCGATGGTTCAATTCATCCTAAAGATGCTTTGAAAGAAGCGGCAAAAATTCTGATTTATCACTTCATGCTATTCTCTGACGAAAAGATTACACTCGACTCGGATGAGAAATTTGCCAACGAAGAGTTTGATGAGGAAGTATTGCACATGCGTCAATTGCTGAAAACAAAATTAGTTGACATGGATCTTTCGGTTCGTGCGCTGAACTGTTTGAAAGCGGCTGACGTGGAAACTCTGGGAGAATTGGTTACCTACAATCGCAATGATTTGCTGAAGTTCAGAAACTTTGGTAAGAAATCATTGACCGAGTTGGATGACCTGTTGAATGGCATGAACCTGACATTCGGAATGGATATAAGTAAGTATAAACTTGACAAGGAATAAGCACAAATGAGACATAATAAAAAATTCAACCATCTTGGAAGGAAAAGTGCTCATCGGAAGGCGATGCTGTCAAACATGGCAAACTCGTTAATTCTTCACAAGCGGATTACCACAACGGTAGCCAAAGCAAAAGCACTGCGGATGTATGTTGAACCGCTTATTACAAAAGCAAAAAACGATACTACGCACTCGCGTCGTATGGTTTTTAGCGTCTTGAAAAGCAAAACGGCTGTTGCCGAACTTTTCAGAGATGTGGCAGAAAAAGTAGGCGATCGTCCGGGTGGATACACTCGGATCCTGAAAACAGGAAACCGTTTAGGAGACAACGCAGAAATGTGTATTATCGAATTGGTTGATTACAATGAAAACTTGTTGTCAGCGAAAGAAGATAAAAGCAAAAAACGTCGTTCTCGTCGCGGTGGTTCAAAAGCAAAAGCAACTGAAGCAACTGCAACTCCTGAAAAAGAAGAAGTTGTTGTTGAAGAGGCAAAAGCAGAAGAGCCAGCAGCTGAGGAAACAAAAGCTGAGGATGAAGAAAAGAAGGCTGAATAATTCCGATTATCAGACGACTAAAATAAAAAGAGCTGGCCATATGGTCAGCTCTTCTTTTTTTCACGAATGCTAATTTTACCTGGAATTAATTACCAAGGTAATATTCTAATTTCTCTTTCAGCAGATTAACTTGAATTGGTTTGATGAGATAATCATTCGCCCCAAAAGTCAGGCAGCGTTGCCGGTCATCATCATCACTACTGGTGGTGCAGAAAATAATTGGGGTTTGCTTGTTGACATTGGTCCCAAGCGATCTGATTTGACGGGTTGTTTCTGCACCATCAAGGAGAGGCATCCACAAGTCCATTAAGATTAAGTCGTACTTGATACTTTGCGTTAAATGTAAGGCTTCATCTCCACCACTGGCCATATCAATCTCGTACTCATTCCTTAAAGAGTAAAACAAAAATTTGAGGTTGATGGGGTTATCATCTACAACTAAGATCTTCAAACCTATTCTATTTTAGTCCATATAAATACTCGATTAAAGGTAGCTATATATGTATTGAATTTCCGTTACTTTTGCTAATTGAGATTTGGCTTATGCTAGCTGAATAGATGGATTGGATTAAATATTAAGAAACATACATAAAATGACAGAGGACAAAAAGATTATTTTTTCGATGTACCGGGTGAACAAGACGTTTGCACCCCAAAAGCAAGTGTTGAAGGATATCTCCCTTTCGTTTTACCTGGGAGCAAAGATTGGAATCATCGGTTTGAATGGTTCCGGAAAATCGACCTTGCTGAAGATAATTGCTGGCTTGGAAAAATCGTACCAGGGAGAAGTTGTTTTTTCACCAGGATATACCGTTGGTTACTTAGAGCAAGAACCACATCTTGATCCCACCAAGACCGTAAAGGAAATTGTGGAAGAAGGTGTTCAGGAAGTGGTTGATGTTCTGAAAGCTTATGAAGAGGTGAACCTGAAGTTTGGTGAACCAGAAGTGCTGGAAGATCCAGACAAAATGGAAGCGTTGATGGCTGAGCAAGCCAAACTGCAGGAGAAAATTGACCGCTTTGATGCCTGGAACCTGGACTCCAAGCTGGAGCGTGCGATGGATGCTTTGCGTTGTCCTCCAGGCGATCAGCTGGTGAGTGAACTTTCCGGGGGAGAACAACGCCGGGTAGCTTTATGCCGTTTGTTGCTGAAAGAACCGGATGTATTGCTTCTGGATGAGCCTACCAACCACTTGGATGCCGAATCGGTACAGTGGCTTGAAATGCACTTGCAACAGTATAAAGGAACGGTAATTTGTATTACTCACGACCGTTATTTTCTGGACAATGTGGCCGGATGGATTCTGGAACTGGACCGAGGCGAAGGCATTCCATGGAAAGGAAACTATTCTTCGTGGCTGGAGCAAAAATCAAATCGTTTGGCGCAGGAAGAAAAACAACAGTCCAAGCGTCAGAAAACCTTGCAGCGTGAGCTGGAGTGGATTCGCATGGCGCCCAAGGCCCGTCATGCCAAAGCCAAAGCACGTTTGAATGCTTACGATCAGTTGATGAATGAAGACTCGAAACAGAAAGAAGAGAAACTGGAAATCTTTATTCCTAACGGACCTCGTTTGGGTGAGAAGGTAATTGAAGCCCATGGTGTTTCGAAAGGCTTTGGTGATCGTTTGCTGTTTGAAGGACTCGATTTTGTATTGCCGCCCAATGGTATTGTAGGTGTTATTGGCCCCAATGGCGCGGGAAAAACAACCTTGTTCCGGATGATCATGAAGCAACTGGAAGCGGATCAGGGCACCTTTGAAGTAGGGGAAACCGTAAAAATCGCCTATGTTGATCAATCGCATGCTGCAATTGATCCCAATAAAACGGTTTATCAGGTTATTTCCGGAGGAAACGACTTGATGGCCATGGGGAACCGACAAATTAATGCACGGGCTTATGTGTCCCGCTTTAACTTTGCCGGATCTGATCAGGAGAAAAAATGTGGTGTGCTGTCCGGTGGAGAACGTAACCGGCTGCATTTGGCTATGGCTTTGAAAGAAGAAGGCAACGTGCTGTTGCTGGATGAGCCAACCAACGATATTGATGTGAATACCTTGCGGGCGTTGGAAGAAGGTCTGGAGAGCTTCGCAGGATGCGCTGTGGTTATTTCGCACGACCGTTGGTTCCTGGACCGGATCGCTACTCATATTTTAGCTTTTGAGGGCGAATCAAAAGTGTACTATTTTGAAGGAAGCTATTCAGAATACGAGGAAAACAAGAAGCAGCGTTTGGGTGATGAAGAACCGAAACGAATTAAGTATAAGAAATTGGTGAAGTAATTTTGCTTCTTACGAATTGGGAAAGTCCGGAGAATATCTTCGGACTTTTTTTATGAAAAATTACAGCTTTATTGTTGAATTGCTCAACGGTTTGTTATATATTTGATACTTATGTAGTTATTGTTTTGTTAGATCAAAGCAGAAAGGGGAGGCAGGAACAATTTCGCACGCATATTGTTTGATTACATATTCTTGTTCGTTGTTAATTCTTCAATTAAAATCAAATACTTAATTTTTTTAATCCTGGATAAACAATTAAAATTATGAGAAAACGAATAATTCTATTAGTAATTAGTAGCCTTTTTATTGGAGCAAGCTATGCGCAGGACTCCTTTTCTGGAAAAACCGAATTCAATCATTGGTCAATTGACGCAGGTATCGGGTTAACCAAACCCTATCGTAATGTAGCCCGAGGTTATAGTACAGCAACACCTGACTTCTTAGCAGGAGAGCTTGGGGCCCGGTATATGTTCAATGAGTTTTTTGGATTAAAAGCAGGTTTTGTTTATAATAACTTTCAAGCAGAAAAGTCAACACTTGACTTTACAACCAAGCAATACGAGTTCGACCTTCAAGGGGTGATTGGAATTGGGCGTTTGTTGCGTTTTGAAACTTGGACACAAACCCTTAACCTTTTAGCTCACGGAGGTTTCGGCGTTGGGTTGCTGGACTTTGATTTGCTTGATGACAATGATCATTTCGCTACTGCTTTGGCGGGTTTAACCGGTCAAATTAAACTCTCGCCCAGGGTGGCATTGAATATCGACGGAACCATGGGCTTTCACGTGCACCAAAACCGGACTTGGGACGGAACTATGCCAAGAAATAATGAACCTTTTGTGTTTAACGGAACCATTGGATTTTCTTATTACCTGGGTAAAAAAGCGCAGCATGCCGACTGGGTAGTGCGCGAGAACGAATACTTGGCTTTGATGGACGAGCGCATTGCTGATTTGGAAGCTCAGATTAAAAAATCGCGCGAAGAAGATGCCCGAAAAGTACAGGAAGCTGATGATCAGTTAGGACGTCGTATTGATGATTTGGATGGGCAAGTGGCTATGCTGGCTAATGCTGGCGACGATGACATCGTTGGTCGGTTGATTAACGAAGGCTATGTGAATATCTTCTTCGATTTTAACAGCTCAAAAATAGATAAAGGTGCCGCAGATGCCATCAACCTTTTGCGCAATTACATGATGAAGAATGCGAATGTAGCTGTTAACCTCATTGGTTATGCCGATGAGAAAGGCACGGAAGAGTACAACAAAAAATTATCAACTAAACGAGCTGAAGCAGTTGCGGAGCTCCTGGTTAAGTCGGGAATCGACAAATCACGTCTTCACTCCGAAGGAAAAGGCGAGGATACGAGTGTTGACGAGAGCTCTCCAAATGCTCGCCAGTTGGCCCGCAGGGTAACTTTCAGTATCCGTTAAGTGTACTGTGAAGGTTAACCTTTATTAGCGAATAAAATAATGAAAAGACCTCGGGGCAATGCCTCGGGGTCTTTCTCTTTTCCACGCTCCGGGCAAACTATTATTAAGACAGGAAACTTAAAGATTGAACATTAGACAGCGTGCCCGGCTTGCCATTGTTTTGGGCAGGGGAGAAGCCGAAAATCGCGTTGGCTTTCTTCAAAACGAATAAAAATTCCGATGTTTGCACTATGTCAATTCCGATGTTTGCAGATCTTATATTACCGCTTCCTTTACGTGATAAATTTACGTATCGGGTATCTCCCGGCTTTGAACCCAATATGAAAGTGGGCATCCGGGTTGTTGTGCAATTTGGAGCCCGGAAGTTTTTTTCGGCTTTGGTTTATCGTTTGCACAATCAGCCGCCTGAAGGTGATTTTGAGCTGAAGGAAATTGATGCCATTCTGGATCGGGAGCCGATTGTTAACCGGGCACAGATTATTGCATGGGAGTGGGTTGCTGATTACTATTGCTGTTCTTTGGGCGAAGTTTTCAAGGCTGCACTGCCTTCGGCCTTAAAGCTGGAAAGTCAGTCCAATGTCAGCTTTAATCCTAATTTCGATCTGGACAGCCCCTTAACCGGCGAGGAAGAAGCTTTACTACTCATGCTGAAAGGCCGGGGACAAACCAATATTCGTGAAATAAACCAGTTCTTGGGTAAAAAATCGTCCTATGCCACCCTGAAAGTATTGCTGGAGAAGAATGCAATACTGATGGAAGAAAAGTTGAAGGATAGCTACAAACCCAAAACGGTCACTTTTGTGCAGCTTGCGGAGCGGATAGCTTCTTCGGAACAGCTGGAAAAAGCCTTTGAAGAAATAGGCAGGGCTCGCAAACAGAAGGAACTTCTGGAGTTTTTTGTACATGAAACCAGCTTCAGCTTTGATCAGAAAAGCCGCTTGCCCAAGAAGGACTTGCTGGAGCAAAGCGGGCTTTCCGATGCTGTTTTAAAAGGCTTGGTTGAGAAGGATATTCTTGCTGTCGAATCAATTGAGATTGGCCGTCTGGAAATGAATCATACCGAGGATCAATACTTGTACGATTTGAATGAAGCTCAGGAAAGTAGCTATCGGCAGTTGAAAGATGAATTCAAAACCAAGCGACCTGTTTTGTTGCATGGAGTAACCTCAAGCGGAAAAACCGAGATTTACATCAAGCTGATCGAGGATGTTTTAGCCGAAGGCAAGCAGGTGTTGTACCTGGTTCCGGAAATTGGCCTGACTTCTCAGTTAATAACGCGACTAAAACGTGCTTTTGGTGATCGGGCAGGCATTTACCATTCCAAATTCAACGATGCTGAACGCGTTGAAATTTGGTTCAATATTTTGAATGACAGCAAAGAATCCTACCAGGTGGTGATCGGGGCTCGCTCGGCCGTTTTTCTGCCTTTTAAGAAGCTGGGCCTTATTGTTGTGGACGAGGAACATGAAAATAGTTACAAGCAGTTTGATCCGGCTCCGCGCTACAATGCCCGGGATTTAGCGGTTGTTTTGGGACAAATTCATCAGGCCCCGGTTTTACTGGGAACAGCTACCCCCTCGTTTGAAAGCTACTTTAATGCCAAACTGGGAAAATACGGTCTGGTTGAACTGAAGGAGCGTTTCAAGGGAATTGAGCTTCCCGAGATTGTGGTGGCGGACATCCGAAAAGCAACACGCCAAAAGCAAATGGTTTCCTTGCTTACGCCAGCCTTGTACGATGAGGTGAAACTGGCGCTCGAGAATAAGGAACAGGTGATTTTATTTCAAAACCGACGAGGATTTGCGCCTTACATGCAATGTACGAGCTGCGGATGGATACCAAAATGCAAGAATTGTGATGTGAGTTTAACTTACCACAAGTTTCGTGCAGGCCTGGTGTGTCATTATTGTGGGCATACCACCAGCGTTCCTACGCATTGTGACGAATGTCCTTCCGATGAAATTCAAACCAAAGGTTTTGGCACCGAGCAGATTGAAGAAGAGTTGAGCTTGCTTTTTCCAGCGGCTACTATTGCGCGGATGGATATGGATACCACTCGTGCCAGACGCGCCTTTGACCAGTTGATTTATAAATTTGAAAACCGGCAAATTGATTTGCTCGTTGGTACCCAAATGGTGACAAAGGGCCTTGATTTTGATCATGTGCGGGTGGTAGGAATTCTGAATGCCGATCAGATGCTCAATTTTCCCGACTTCCGGTCTTTTGAACGTTCGTTTCAGTTGATGGCTCAGGTAAGTGGGCGTGCCGGACGCAAAGGGAAACGAGGAAAAGTGGTGATTCAATCGAGCCAACCGGAGCATGAAGTGCTGCAGAAAGTGGTTGGCAATGACTTCAACCAATTGTTTAATCAGCAAATGCTTGAACGCAAGCTTTTCAGGTACCCGCCGTATTTTCGTTTAATCAAGATTGTGGTCAAGCATAAAAACAGGGATCGCTTGGATTTGGGGGCGAATCAGTTGGCTTCCATCTTGCGAAAGGAGTTTCGGAATCAGGTGCTTGGTCCGGAGTATCCGGTTATTGGACGAATTCAATCGTGGTATCAAAAGGAAATTTGGCTGAAGCTGGATAAAAACAAAACACTGGGACAAGGGAAAAAGACACTCATGGATTCCATCGATCAGGTTAAATCACTTCCGAATAATACTGGCCTGATCATTTATGCCGATGTAGATCCGATGTAGGAGATTGCGTGGAAGCTCCTGCAAAAGCAGGCAGGAACTCAGGGAACGGTTTGCCTTGCTAGCCGGTTATTTCCCAGAGGATCCGGAAGCAATACAGAGGAGCGGAGCAGTGGTGAACCCAGGATGAGGGGACGAATTTATTTTTAGCACTTTCAATTTTTACTACTTTTGTAGGTCATAAAAATAAGATAAAACAGTGGATAGTCTTAAGGTTCAGGAGGTTTTTGCTAAATTTTCCAACATCCGGGCATTGGTCGTCGGCGATGGCATGGTTGATTCTTACCTGTGGGGATGCGTTGATCGTATTTCGGCAGAAGCTCCTGTTCCCATCGTGACTGTTCAGCAGCGTGAAGATCGAATTGGAGGAGCAGCCAATGTTGCACTGAACTTGCAGTCCCTGGGGGCAACTCCTGTTCTGGTTTCCTTAGTGGGAAATGATTTGAAGGGCGAAAGTTTTATGCAACTGCTCAGTGAAAAGGGCTTGTCCGATGCTGGAATCCTGCGAGTGGACAACCGGCAAACAACGGTTAAAACCCGGGTAATGAGTGGCAAAAAACAGGTGCTTCGGGTTGATGAAGAGGTAACCGAAGAAATTGATTCGGAGGTGGAAGAGCTGGTTTATCAGCGTATTGAAAAGCTAATCAACAGCCAGAAGTTTGACCTTGTTATGTTCATTGATTACGATAAGGGAATGATAACCCCGAGACTCATCGATAAAATTACTCGTTTGGCTCATGCTCAAAAACTATTGATCGCGGTTGATCCCAAAAAGCGCAATTTTAACAATTACTCTGGAGTTCACTTGTTTAAGCCTAATTTCAAGGAGTTCAAGGAGGGACAGCAGCTGCCGGTAGAAAAGGACAACATCCCAGGCTTGTTGGAAGCAGCAGAAGCGTTTCGAAAGAACAGCAATCAAGGGATGATCTTTGTAACCTTGTCTGCCTCAGGAGTAATTATTAGTAATGGAGTGGGGAGCGATCATTTTCCGGCTCAGGTGCGCGACATTGCCGATGTTTCCGGTGCAGGAGATACCGTGATTGCTGTGGCAAGTTTGTGTATGGCGGCCGGGATGTCCAGCCAGTTTATGGCTCAGTTGTCCAACCTGGCAGGTGGGCTTGTTTGTGAGCGTTCCGGGGTTGTTCCGATTGATCAAGAGCAACTTATGCAGGAAGCTTTGCGAATGGAAATGGCTCTGTAATTTAAGGATTTTGGAATCAGGTGATTAAGGCGGAACACAATATAAATTTTCAATAAGCCGATCATTTTATGCATAAAATATTAACTTTGGAACTTAGCGAAAATCACTAAAAGAACTATGGGAAAAGTTATTGCACTAGCCAACCAAAAAGGAGGCGTAGGAAAAACAACATCAGCGATTAATTTGGCGGCCAGCCTGGCTGTGTTAGAATACAAGGTATTGATTATTGATGCTGATCCTCAGGCAAACGCTACTTCCGGAATCGGCTTTGATGTCAGAGATGTCGAGAACAGTATTTACGAATGTATTGTGGATGATATTGATCCACGGGAGATCGTTTTGAAATCTGAAATCGAAGGTTTAGACCTGATTCCGTCACATATCGACTTGGTTGGTGCCGAGATTGAAATGCTCAATCTGCCCAATCGCGAAAAGGTCATGAAAGTAGTGATTGAAAAGCTTCGGGATGACTACGACTTTATTCTGATTGACTGTTCGCCATCATTGGGTTTGATTACTGTCAACTCATTGACCGCTGCTGATTCAATCATTATTCCGGTGCAGTGCGAATACTTTGCGTTGGAAGGTCTGGGAAAACTGCTGAATACCATTAAAATTATTCAGACCCGTTTGAATCCTGATTTGGAGATTGAAGGTTTCCTGCTAACCATGTATGATTCCCGCTTAAACTTATCAAACCAAGTGTTGGAAGAAGTGCGTACTCACTTTGGTGATATGGTTTTTGAAAGTACAATTTCAAGAAATATCCGGTTGAGTGAAGCTCCCAGTTATGGGAAACCAGTTGTTTTATACGATGCCAACTCGCGAGGATCAGAGAATTACATGGATCTGGCCCGGGAAATTGTGCAAAAGAACGACCTGACAAAGGTCAAAAATACAGAAAAAGTAATCGATTAAATAATTCGCGTATTCATGGCAAAAAGGAATGCATTGGGTAGAGGGCTAGGCGCTTTGATTGATGATGCGGATCGGGACCGGGATCAGGATCGGGAAGTTAGTTCATCAATTAGTGAAATAGCAATTGAAGAAATTGAAGCGAATCCGTTTCAGCCCCGGACTAAATTTGATGAAGAAGCATTGAAGGAATTGGCCGCTTCCATCAAGGAAATTGGTATTATTCAACCAATCACACTGCGCAAGGTCGCCAATCGTAAGTATCAAATCATTGCGGGGGAGCGGCGTTTCAGAGCTTCGAAGTTGGCAGGGCTGGAAACCATCACCGCTTATGTGCGTAAGGCAGAAGATGAAGGCATGCTGGAAATGGCCTTGGTTGAAAATATTCAGCGTGAAGACCTGGATGCCATTGAAATTGCCCTGTCGTATCAGCGCTTGATTGACGAGTGCCAGTTGACCCAGGAAAGTTTGAGTGATCGGGTAGGAAAAAAACGCTCAACAGTGAGCAACTACCTGCGGTTGTTAAGACTTCCGGCACTTATTCAGAAAGGAATTGTAGAAAAAACCATTTCCATGGGGCATGCCCGTGCTTTGGTTAACATTCAAAACCCGGAAGATCAGCTGGCTATCTATCAGGCCATTCTGGAAAATGAGCTTTCGGTTCGTAAAGTGGAAGAACTGGTGCGCGAGCTGAATTCATCGGAAAAGAAAGCGAGCAAACCAGAGCCTAAAGCCAAGCACCCGGAAGAATATGGAGAATTGAAAGAACACCTGAGTCGCTTTTTTAACACAAAAGTTGACTTTACGCTCAACAATAAAGGGAAAGGAAAAATCGTTATTCCGTTTGGGTCGTCAAAAGACCTGGAACGAATTATTAGCATTCTGGACAAGCGAAATGGCTAATACGATTTCAAAAAAGAAAACATTGAACAATATAATAAAAGCCGCACTCGTAATCCTGTTTTTAACAACAGGATTTATTGCATCTGCCCAGAAAATTACAGCAGCTGACAGCATTGACATTGCCTTTGAAAAACCGAAGCACTCGCCTCGGAAAGCAACAATTTATTCCGCTGTTTTGCCGGGCATGGGGCAAATTTACAATAAGAAGTACTGGAAAGTTCCGTTGGTTTATATTGGCTTTGGTGCTTTTGGTTATTTCATCGATTGGAATAACGATCAATACCTGATTTACAAACAAGCTTATGCCGACCTTCGGGACGATGATCCAAACACCAATTCGTTTCAGCAGTTTAATGAAGACGGACGGTGGGACAGCCAGATGCAACAGTTTAGCAACAGGCTTGAGCGAGCTAAGGATAATGCCCGGCGTAACCGCGACCTGGTGATTATTTCGACCGCAGCCTTTTATGTACTCAATATTATTGACGCCAGTGTGGATGCCCATTTTTTTGATTTTGATATCAGTGATGATCTGACATTTAAATGGGTGCCCGGGCCAATCTATTGTGCCGACCAACGAGGAGTAGGAATTCATTGTAGGATAAGATTTTAAAGGAACATATGACTAAAAAAGCAGGATTAGCCGGATTTCTTTTATTGAGTTTGGCCGTGTTGAACACCTTTGCAGACCGGAATGATAAAGAAGTTTTGAAACGGATTAGCAGCATTGAGGTGGTGGCCTTGGATAGTGTGGACGGATATGAAAAGAGGTATCGAATTCCCAATGAAAACCTGAATGATCTTTTTGCTGAAAAGATTGACAGTCTCTTGAATTCCTGGTACATGCAAAATGTATTTGAAATGCCGGTAGGCGAGGCCTTGCAAGATAGTCAGCCCATTGTCGCCATTCCTGATTCGGTTTATATCAATCGGTTGCAGGCCATTGACAGCTACATTGATTTATCTTACAACAAAACGGTTAAGAACTTTATTGAGTTATATACCCAGCGTCGCCGCGATCAGGTGGAGATGATGCTGGGACTAGCCAGCTTTTATTTTCCCATTTTTGAAGAAGCGTTGGACAAGTACGATTTACCCATGGAGTTGAAATACATGGCGATCATTGAATCGGCTTTGAATCCGACAGCTCGCTCGCGGGCCAATGCCGTTGGCTTGTGGCAATTTATGTATGGTACCGGAAAATGGCTTGGGCTTGAGATCGGAACCTTTGTTGATGAACGGCGAGATCCGGTAAAATCAACCGATGCAGCTGCCCGTTACCTGAGCCAGTTGTATAAAATTTACAAGAACTGGCACCTGGTGATTGCAGCCTACAACTGTGGTCCGGGAAATGTGAATAAGGCCATTCGTCGTTCGGGCGGTACGCGTGATTATTGGGCAATTTATTACCGTTTGCCACGCGAAACCCGTGGGTATGTTCCTGCTTTCATTGCCGCTTCTTATGTGATGAATTATTACAACGAACATTCGCTAAAGGCGCGTTACCCCGATTTTCCGATTGTTACCGACACGATCATGATTAATAGCTACCTGCACTTTGACCAGGTTTCTGCCTTGACGAATATTCCGGTAGAAGCCCTGCAGGCGCTTAATCCGCAATATCGGATGAACATTATTCCGGCTAAAAAGGAGAAGCATTATGCCCTGAAGATTCCGATTGAGTCAGTGGCTGACTTTATTGATAATGAGGATCAAATTTATGCCTACAAGCGTGATGAGTTTTTTCCAAATAATGAAATCATCAACCCCAAAAGCCGCAATAGCTACCATGTATCCAGTGTAAGTGGAAAAGACAAAGTGCTGTATACGGTGAAGTCGGGTGATAATTTAGGTTTTATTTCAGAATGGTTTCATGTACGGATTTCTGATTTGCGCTATTGGAACAACATCAACCGAAACCTGATTCGCGTGGGGCAAAAATTAGCCATTTATGTTCCCCAGGGGCAAGCTGATTTTTTTGCCAAGATCAATCGGATGAGTTTTGCTGAAAAGCAAGCCTATAAAAAGAAAACACCGGTTACAAAAGCGGTTTCAGCCAGCACACAAACAAGTGCTGACGGAAAGTTTGTCTACTACACCGTTCGTCGTGGCGATAACCTTTGGTCCATTGCCCGGAAGTTTCCCGGGGTGTCGAATAACGACATCATGCGGTGGAACAATATTCGCAATGCCAATAAAATTCAGGTGGGACAAAAACTTAAAATTCAAACCCGCTCTTAAGGAAGTCTTTCAGGTATTTGCAGATACACGATTTTAACTTTACTTTTAGTGGGAAGCTAAAATCGCACCATGACACCTGTTCGGGAATTTGTATATTTTCTTATTTTACTTCTCATTTTTTCCTTTATCCTTTTGTTGTGGAAGGAAGAGGGTCCTGCGCCTGTTTCGGTAGCAGAGTTTAACGAACCGTTGGTAGATACGCTTGTGCAAGCCGAGCCAGCCGCTGATTCTTTGCAGACTATGCAAACGCCGGAGGATGAGCCTGCCACAGAGCCTAAGGTGGAGCGGGAACTTTTTCAGCCAAGTCCTTTTGTATTTGCCGAAAGCGATTCTGTTCACTTGCAATTTTTAACCGATCGTTTGCAGAACGCCAATGCATCAAAGTTACCCGTTCGGATTGTTTACTTTGGGGACTCACAAATCGAAAATGACCGGATCACCTCGGTTTTGCGTAAGCAGTTACAAGCACAATTTGCCGGTCGCGGTCCCGGTTTTGTACCTTTGGATGAGTATTACAATACCCATCACCGCTTGCTGATTGAGCCTTCCGGAAATTGGGAAATCAAGACTTTTCAGGATAAGGATTTTGTGAACGAAAGTTTGTTGTTCAAAAATGCCTTGTTAACAGCAGCTAATCCCGAAGGGTGGTTTCGAATTCGGCGGATTAAGCGATTGGGGCCGAAGCCCGATTATGAGTTGATGAAACTTTATTATACCGCTCGCGACAGCTGCAGGCTCACCGTAAGGCAGGGAAAGGATGTGATTTATACGGGGTTTTTACTTCCGCATGAAAGAGTATCTACGCTTGATTTTCAGTTTAACCGAACACCGGATGACATTCGCTTTGATTTTACGGTTCGCGACACGCTGAATATTGCGGGCTTGTCACTGGAAAGTGGCGGTGGTGTGCTGGTGGACAATGTTGCTTTGCGCGGCTTGTCTTATCCCACTTTTGATGCCTCGAACCAGGAGATGATTCACCAAATGCTGAATCAGGTGAATGTGGGGCTGTTTGTGTTGCACTTTGGGGTGAACCTGGTGCCCTACATTTCGAATAATTACCGGCATTTTGAACGAAACTTTCAGCGTCAGATCAGCTACCTGAAGACCATCCGTCCCGAAGTCCCCATTCTGATTATAGGGGTTTCGGATATGGCAAAAAAGCTGGATGGGACATATGCTTCCTATTCCAATATTCCCCAAATAAAAGCGATTCAATATGAATTGGCCATGAAAAATCACACGGCTTTTTGGGACTTGCAAAACTTCATGGGTGGGGAAGGGGCCATGGTGCAATGGGTAAACCGAAGCCCGGCTTTAGGGCGGACGGATTATGTGCATTTTTCAGCGGAAGGGGCGGCTGTGGTTGGTAAGGAATTGGCGCGTTTGCTTTTGGAAGAGTTAAAAACCGATCGGAATTTGGTTACACAATGAAGGAGTCGATCAAACATACCATGGAGAGTATCTGGCAGTATCATCCGGATGAACCCTTGTTTTATACCGGACTGGCCTTTTGGATTGCTTTTACAGCCTTTTTGGGGATTTACGCCTTGGTGTATCGGCAAAAAGCTATCCGTAACGGGTATTTGCTCCTGATAAGCTGGTTCATTTATTACCAAATGAACGGTGCTTTTTTGCTGTTGTTGGCTTTTTCCTGTGCGGTAAATTATGGGTTTGGTCTTTGGATTCATGCGCAATCGCGAAAACGATTTGTCTTGGCTGTAGCTGTCGGGTTTAATTTATTGGTGTTGGCTTATTTTAAGTACACCTATTTTTTTATTGAGCATGCTAATGCCTTGTTTCAAACCAATTGGGAAGTTTTCAACTGGGTTGGCTGGTTGATTAACCGGGCTGTTGGCAGTGTGGTTGATGAACAGTCGATTTTGCTTCCCATCGGAATTTCGTTTTACACTTTTCAGGCCATCAGCTACCTGGTTGATGTTTATCGCGGCGATTCCAAGGTGGTGAGAAATCCCTTGGACTTTAGCTTTTACCTGAGTTTCTTTCCCCAATTGGTGGCTGGTCCCATTGTGCGGGCTTCCTCTTTTATTCCGCAGTTGTATCAAAAATTTCGCCTGAAGAAGGAGGAATTCAGTCATGCCTTGTTTTTAATCACCAAAGGGCTGTTTAAGAAGATGGTTATTGCCGACTTTTTGGCTTTGAACCTGATCGATCGAATTTTTGAGGCGCCCATGGCATATTCCGGCTTTGAAAACCTCTTGGCGCTTTATGCCTATTCCATCCAGATTTATGGCGATTTTTCGGGTTATACCGATATTGCCATTGGTTTGGCCCTGATCCTGGGTTTTAAAATTCCGGTAAACTTTAATGCTCCCTATCAGGCCACCAGCTTGACGGACTTTTGGCATCGCTGGCACATTTCGCTGTCGCTTTGGTTACGCGATTACCTCTATATTCCTTTGGGGGGAAACCGAAAGGGAAAGGGGCGTATGGTCGTCAATATTTTAATTACGATGGTGCTGGGTGGTTTGTGGCATGGCGCAAACCTGCGGTTTATTATCTGGGGCGCAATTCATGGTTTGGGGCTGGTAGTGGAAAAGCTGATTCGAAAGGCCTTTGTGCATCGTGCAAGTCCGCGACGTTGGAAAAAGCTAATCGCAGTTTTTTTCACCTTTCAAGTTGTCAGCCTGGCCTGGCTTTTCTTTCGGGCACGAGACTACAGTGCTGTTCAGCAGTTTTGGTACCAGCTTCGGTTTCATTTTTGGCCCGAAAATATCAGCATGGGCTGGGAGAGTTATCGTATGGTTCTTGGCATTTTTGTGTTTGGGTTGGTACTGATTTGGGTGCCCAACCGGTACAAAGAAAAACTGAGGGGGGCTTTTATTAGCCTTCCGGTTTGGGGGCAACTTCCCTTGGTGCTATTGGTGCTGTTGCTCATTGCTTTTGTTGCTCAGGCCAACTTGCAGCCGTTTATCTACTTCCGGTTTTAGGGCATAAAAAAAGCTTCTACCTGTTCCTGTTGCAAGTAGAAGCTTCGGAGCTATAGAAAGTCTATTTCATATTCTCTGTTTTAGCGTCCCCGAAAGACTCTGCCCAATGCAAATTTTCCTCCACCGTAAACCAATATGGTTAAGAAAACAATCAGGTAGAGCAAAGCCATTTCTTTGCTTTTAAAGGCATCCGATGCATGAATAATGAATGCGGCTACTGCCATAGTGATGATGATAGGGATGCTGGCCAGTCGGGTACCAATACCCAGTATCACCAGAACGGAACAGAGAAATTCTGCAAACACCGTAAGGATCAGCGAAAGGGTTGACCCTATGCCAAAAGGGTCTGGAAATTGGGTATTGCCTTCAATTAAGTTCAAAAACTTGGGAATGCCGTGAGTCAGCATAAAACCACCTGCGGCTACCCGAAAAATAAGTAACCATAAATTTACTACCGCATCGTTTGTTCGCGGGCCGAGTAATCTTGCCATTGTTATAGATTGATTTTTTTATTTCGAAAATAATTAAACTTCTAAAAGGAACGCTGAATTCTAGCGATTAGTTTAGGTCGATAACAAAAAAAATGATCTGCGAATCTGGATCGAAAGGCTTAATCGCTGGCGATCAGAACGAATGGCTACCAGGCAATCTTGTTAGAACAGGACTGCTGATTTGAAAGCAAAAGGACTTCATGAAGTCCTTTCCATTTGGGAACTGTCTTTATGTTTTGGCAATCAGTTTGTTTCGAGAGGAATCTGAACATTGAATGAAGCGCCATCTGTTCGTGTATTCACCTCTGTTATGGCACCGGCACAGTATAAAACTGTGGGGTTACCATCTTCGTCAATCAAAAGTTGGGGGCGCTCCAGCCGGTTCATTTTTATCGTATCTCCCGCTTGAAGAACGACTTCTTTCTTCATGAAAAACGTATTGTCCGGCTTGGTCCATTTGATGCCATCGAGTGATTCAAGTAGAGCCAGCCCCGGTTTATCCTCAGTTATTCGGCCTGTAAAATCCTTGAGCACGACATAAAATTTTTCGTGCTTGGGATGATACCAAACATACGGATCTTCACCACTGGCAATGGTGCCATCTTCGTTTCGAACATCAAAAACAAAATGATCCGTAGGCGTGAAAGGCCCGGCAGGTGAGTCGGCAATTGCTACTCCATGAACGCCTCGCCAGCCTGGATTATAAAAGTTTCCTTTAAAGAAGAGTAAGTATTTGCCATCGCCAGGGCGCTGAACAACCGAAGGGTTAACAACGATGATGTTGTCGGGTTTGGGTTCAGTGCCTTCGGGCGAGGGAGCCACAATGTTATCTGGCTTCACTCGGGTTCTTGGCGAAAGCAAGGGGTTTTCTGATCGGCTATAGTTTCCTTGAACTAAGTCGTCAAAGCTTTCAAATTCAATCACACCAATGCACTGACTTTGCTGAACGCGGTTGCGTTTATCGACTTTTTCTCCTTTCGATCCAGTGGGCTGTGGGCCCGGATCTTTACCACCTACGTAATACAAATAGTAGCGATTGTTGAATTTTTTGACATGGGGGTTATGTGCCATTTGGGCATCCCAAGCGGTTGAATCTCCTTCGGCCTGCCTGCCTTTGAGCACCACTTTCTGAAATTTAAAATCCCTGTCGGGATAGTCTGAAACCGCATAGGCAATTTGCGAATGAAGGACCCAGGAGTCGGAAAACTTGGGCAGAGAATCACCGCATTCCCAGGTTGAGTAAAGCATGTGGTATTTGCCATCATCGCCTTTAATCACGCTGCCTCCCCACACAAAGCGATCAGGATCGTTTAAAGTGGATGGCCCGGAGAGCACATGGTCATCTATTTCAGCGGCTATTGGCTTTGCCTTTACGGTGACGTTTTGGTTATTGGTACAGCTTAAGCATAGATAAGCCAGACATAAGATTAGGATTGATGATTTCATAGTGCTAGTTGGTTATTGGTGCTCCTTTAGGCTCAGGAGCTTTCGTTTTTTTTATACTTTAAACGAAGCAAGAGTTTGCCTCTGCTTGTGCGTTTCAGAAAGCTAAGGTGCTGTCAGAAAAACAAAAAGGCTTTCCGAATTGGAAGGCCTTTTGAGGTATCAGATAATAGGAACATGCCGTCTTTGGAGGCTGTACAGATTCCAAAGAAACGTATTCCTTTATTTTATTTGTTTTACTTTGACTGCCGTTGGCCCTTTTTGTCCCATTTCAACTTCGAAGCTCACTAAGTTTCCTTCTTTGATATCTTCCAGAACATTATTGATATGGACAAAAATACTTTCTTTTGTTTCCGAATCGCGGATGAAGCCATAGCCTTTCGATTCGTTGAAAAAAGTTACTGTACCCTTACGTATCGGATCAATTTCTTCATTCGGATCGCTTTTAGGTACGCTGACTTCGATATCTTCGATATTGACTTCAGCTTTTTGAGAGGGATCGGGGGGAGTGTCGGTGATGTTACCATTCTCGTCGACATAAGCGATCATATCGTCCAGGCTTCCTGACTTTTCATTGTCTTTTCTGGCCAGTCGTTTCTTCTCTTTCTCTTTTCTCTTTTTCTCTTTTTTGTTTCGTACTTCTTTTTTGTTAAACGATTCTTGAGATCTACCCATAAATTCTTTTCTATTTATTGTTACTTATAATTTTTATTTTCCGCATTTCTTGTGATTCAGACGAAATAGCAGGCCGGATTATTTTGGTATTCTGGCGCTTGTTGGTATACGCATGAATGACAATTCGGTTGTTATGAAAAGGATCAAAAAAAGGAAACAATACTGAACGAATAATAAGGAGTGGATCAAGTTTGAATACTGCCATTTTTGAACCTGTAATATCGGCTAAGTTACAATTTTATTTGTTGGAATAATAATTTCTGTTCTCAGGTTCCCTTAATTTCATTTTTAGACAACAATTTCCCGTTTGTTTGTGCTGAAAACGAATCGTGTATCAGTTGTTTGGAGTGTCGTGTGTTTTAGTTGAATCAGACACCAGTCGGTTGATCTCTTTGAGTTCTTTGGCCGTGAGGTAGCGCCATTTGCCAACAGGTACATCGAGTGAAATATTCATTATCCGCACGCGCTTTAATTTGGTCACCTCATAGTTCAGGTATTCGCACATGCGGCGTATTTGCCGGTTAAGTCCCTGTGTTAAAATTATTCTGAAAACGTATTTGCTAATCTGTTCTACCTCACACTTGCGGGTAACGGTATCCAGGATCGGAACACCTCCGGCCATTTTCTGAATAAATGTTTTTGTGATAGGCTTATTGACCGTTACAATGTATTCTTTGTCGTGGTTGTTGCGGGCACGCAAAATTTTATTGACAATGTCTCCATCGTTGGTTAAAAAGATGAGTCCTTCGCTGGGTTTGTCAAGTCGCCCGATGGGGAAAATGCGTTTGGGGTAATTGATGTAGTCGATGATGTTGTTCTTTTCTACACGGGTGTCGGTTGTACAAACAATACCCACCGGTTTGTTGAAGGCGATGTAAACCGGCTTTTCGGTAGGTTCAGAAATCAGTTTGCCATTTACCCGTACTTCATCGCCGGGGCCTACTTTCGTCCCCATTTCAGGTTTCTTTCCGTTTATGGTTACTTTGCCTTGTTCAATCAATTTGTCGGCAGCCCGGCGGGAACAGAATCCCACTTCGCTCAGGTATTTATTAATTCGTGTTGTTTGCATGTCCTCCTTTTCTATTCTTAACAACAACCTATGGGCTGTTGGGGTTTCTGGTTAGCTGCCCGTATTTTCTTGCAAATTCTGGATGCTGCGTTTGGTGAACCTGTAAAATTTCCAGTTCAAGAACAATGACGCAAAGTGTTGATTAATAGAATAACTACAATCCAGTGGCTACGTTCAGCTGTTTTCAGAAAATAAACTGTAATTTTAGGCAAACCTACTAAATTCCTTAATGAATGAAAACATGGATTAACCTTAGCATTCTTTTTTTTCTTGCATGTGGCCTGCAGGCACAGGAGCTCTCTTTCCGCTTAGAGGAGCTAACCGCTCCGGATTACGTGCAAGCAGTTGAAAAGTCGTCTAAAACCTGCATTTTACCTATTGGTGTGTTTGAAAAACATGGACCACACCTGCCTTTGGGTACCGACTTGTACATCGCCCGTGAACTGGCCCTTCGTGCTGCGGCGGCGGAGTATACTCTTGTTTTTCCCTGGTATTACTTTAGCCAGATTAATGAGGCCCGTCATCAGCCGGGAACCATCTCTTACAGTCCTGAGCTGATTTGGAAAATGTTGCAGGAAACGCTTGATGAGCTGGCGCGAAATGGGTTCGAAAAGATCATTATCGTCAACGGACATGGGGGCAATAATGCCTTTTTGAACTACTTTGGTATGGCGCAGCTTTCCGAAGAACGGGACTATAGTCTGTATTGGTTTCAACCCACTTACGATTCCGAAGTGCTTGAGCGTATGGAAGAGCTGACCCAGTATGATGAGTATGACTCACATGCCGGCAACCGCGAGTCTTCGCTCATGGCAGCCATCCAACCGGAGGTGGTTCATCCGGAGCGGGCTGGTCAGCAATCGGGGGTGGATCAGGACCGGCTGAAACACCTCACGAACGTTTATACCGGCATTTGGTGGTATGCCAGTTATCCCAATCATTATGGGGGCGATGGTGCCAAAGCCAATGCCGAGGCTGGTGCTTTGCTGCTGCAGTCGGTGGTGGATCAGCTGGTGAAAACAATCCGGACTGTAAAAGCCGATGAGGGCGTGCCTGCTTTGCAGAAACAGTTTTTTAAGGAGGCTGCTGACCCGTTAAAGACCAGGCAATAGCCTGACTGACCAGAATGCGGAGTGGCTGTTCGTTGCGAATAGCCACTCCGCATTTTTTACGGAAAGTGGGAGATGGGTATGTGCTTCCTGAAATCGGGAAGCATGGTTTGCTCTGTTTTTTGCCATTGCTGAGTTGTTGCCCGGTGGCATGTTTCCTGTTTTTTAAGAACGCTTTATCAGCTGCTTGAAGTCCTTCTATTTCGAAGGGATTGTTACACGAACTTAAAGAAAAACCGTATTTTTAAAGTTCTGTATCAATCAAGAAATTTGGAATCAGCTAATTCAAGTACATGAAAGAATATATTGATTTACTAAGGAAACTTATTCAGACCCAGTCGTTCAGTAAAGAAGAAGAACCTGCAGCCGGATTAATTCGAGCGACTTTAACTGCCAAGGGCATTGCTTTTCAAACAAAGAATAACAATACCTGGGCGCGCAATCACAGCTGGAAGGAAGGGCTGCCGGTGATTTTGCTGAACTCGCATGTTGACACGGTACGGCCGGCCAAAAACTGGACCAAAGATCCTTTTGGGGCGGAGTTGGATGGCGATTGCCTCTATGGTTTGGGAAGCAATGATGCCGGAGCGTCGCTGGTTACTTTGCTGGCGGTGTTTGTCCATTTCAATGAGCAGGAAAATCTTCCTTTTAACCTGATTTATGCGGCTTCGGCAGAAGAAGAAATTTCGGGGCCTAATGGGATGGCCAGCCTGATTGAGGAACTGGGACAAGTGGACCTGGCCATTGTGGGTGAACCCACCCAGATGCAGATGGCCATTGCCGAGAAAGGATTGATGGTGCTGGATTGCACAGCATTCGGAAAAGCCGGTCATGCTGCGCGTAACGAAGGTGTGAATGCCTTATACAAAGCACTGGATGATATTCGCCTGTTACGGGATTATCGTTTTGAAAAGGTTTCGGAAGTTTTGGGTGAGGTGAAGCTTTCGGTTACCCAAATCAATGCGGGCTCGCAACACAATGTGGTGCCCGACCAGTGTTCCTTTGTCATCGATGTACGCACCAACGAACATTATTCCAACCAGGAAACTTTTGAGCTGGTGGATCAGCTGATTGAGTCCGAAGTAAAGGCACGGTCTTTTCGTTTAAACTCATCGGGTATTGCGGTGGATCATCCCCTGGTGCGTCGGGGGCAGGAGCTGGGTCTGACGTATTACGGATCGCCCACCACCTCAGATCAGGCGGTAATGCCTTTTCAATCCATCAAGATAGGTCCGGGCGACAGTGCCCGTTCGCATACGGCAGATGAATACATCCTGGTTTCAGAAATGGAGGAAGGCTTCCGGATTTACCAGGCCTTGCTGGATGGATTGGATCTTAGCAAAGCCTAGGGAAGAGCAGCAACTCTTGCCTGGTGTGCTTTCTTTTTGTTGACGTATTTTATTCCGTTTTTGTAAAACGAATGCCAAACCCAATAGGATGCAGTGGACCCGAGCGCAAATTTCCATTATAGCCGTTGTGGCGGTGACTTCTTTTATGGGGACTTTTTTGATCTCTTCGGTCAATATTGCCCTTCCGGCTATTGAGCGGGACTTTGGGCTGGATGCGGTGAGCTTGAGCTGGGTGATCACTTCCTTTTTACTGGCCACAGCGATGTTCTTGTTGCCGGTGGGGCGTTTGGGTGACCTGAAAGGTGTTCGACGACTCTTTAAGTTTGGTGTGTTGGTTTTTACTTTGTCATCGTTGGCTTGTGGCTTGGCTCCTTCAGGTTTTTGGCTGATTCTTTTCCGCTATGTTCAGGGGGTAGGCGCTGCTTTTACGAGTACCACTGGCCCGGCAATTCTGGTTTCGGCGTTTTTGCCTCGTCATCGGGGGCGGGTGCTCGGACTGGCTGTTTCGGCGGTGTACCTGGGACTGGCTTTTGGGCCTTTTGCCGGAGGCCTGCTGACGCAGTACCTGGGCTGGCGTTCCATCTTTTTGGTGGCCACCTTTTTCGGGGGCATTGCGGTGTTGGTGGCTTATCTTTTTCTAGGAAAGGATGAGATGCGCCAAGAGAAGCCGGCACAGATTGCCTTCGGAGGAACAATCTTTTACATGCTTGGCTTGGTGGCGCTGGTTTACGGCTCGGCTCATATCGACAAGCCGTTGGGCTGGTTGCTGATGGGAGCTGGCAGTTTCGCTTTGCTGGGCTTTTGGTGGATGGAATCCCGCTCGACAGCCCCGGTGATTGATACCCGGCTGTTTACCCGTAATCGCTTGTTTGCCTTTTCGAACCTGGCCGCGCTCATCAACTATAGTGCAACCTTTGCCATTGTGTTTTTGCTGAGCTTGTACTTGCAGAAAATTCAAAGTTTGTCGCCACGCGATGCCGGTACCATTCTGATTGCTCAGCCCATTATGATGGCTATCTTTTCGCCCTTGGCCGGCCGGCTTTCAGATCGGATTCAGCCCCGCTACCTCGCAACATTGGGCATGAGCATGTGTACTCTGGGCCTGGGAGCCTTTGCGTTTCTTGCGGAGAGCACCCCGATTGGACTCATTGTGGCTTTGCTGGTTTGGGTGGGACTGGGTTTCGCCTTTTTCTCTTCGCCCAATATGAATACCATTATGAGTTCGGTTGATAAAAGTCAGTATGGCCTGGCTTCGGGATCGGCGGCTACCATGCGGGTGTTGGGGCAAATTGTGAGCATGACCATTGCCACGTTGTTTTTTGCAGCCATGCTGGGTGGAGAAGCAGTCGAACAGGTGTCGGATGCCTTGTTTCTGAAGGTTGTAAAGTGGGGCTTCATCAGCTTTTCGCTCATCAGTGTTTTGGGTATTTACTTCTCCTACAACCGGGGACAAATCAAGCGCTAAAGGTTAAAAATTTTATTGAACGGCTTGGCTTAGAGAGGGCTGCACTCAAAGTGAAGCCCTCACTGGCAAACTAAAAATGATTAGGCATGAGGCTCCATGCAAAAATGTCGTCATGTGGCAAGATGTTATTTTTGACTTTTTCAAGGAAGAACAACTAATTATCCCGGTTGAAGAAAATCTTTTGCGAATTGTTTCCCCGGTTTCAAATTGCCCAGGTGAAGTTTTTTGAGGTTTGTGTGGTAAAGGAATGAAAACCAGGCTATACTTTACTCAGCGGGTGACTTCGAGTCACCCGCTGAGTAGCAGCTTGTCACCCAGTCCTTTTGCTTGATTTCTTAAATCCGTTTTCCTTGACTTTACTGATTGGCGACAAGAGTTACTTCGCTTTTATGGATTGAAAGTCCATCGTTTACACGGATCGGATTCCAAATCCGATCCAGCTTGTGCTTAATTAAGTGAGGGCGTCACTCAAAGTGAAGCCCTCACTGAGCCAACTTTTCTTTATCCAGCTGACCGGGACATAGCCCCAAGCTAGCCCACAGGCAACTGTTACTGCTTCGTATGTCCCCAAAGCGTGTAGGATAGATTCAGTACAATCATACGGTTGCGATAAATTTGCCCGTAAAGTTTCTCATTTTGTATTTTCCCCATCCCCTGGTCTTTCAACCCTTGTACATAGCTTAATGATCCTTGAAGTCGATATTTGCTATAGCCAATTCCCAATAACCAGTTGTATTCTGGTTTTTCGTTTATTCGTGAATAGTTAAGTAACCATCCGGCCTCCAGGCCCGATTCAAGGAACAGATGGCGACTGTTGGTATACCGCAGTTTTAAAGGGATCGTGAAGTAGTGTTGCGGAAATTTCTGTTCAACAGTGCTGTAGCCGTATCCTCCTCCCTCTCCACCATAATCGATAGAACCTTCGTCTGTTCTTTCCAAGAAGCTTGCCTGGTTGGTTTTATAGCGGTAGCCCAGGCCTAGCGATGCTGAAAACCTGCCTTTAATTGGAGAGGAGACATACATCCCAACGCCTGTTGACAAACTCTCAGTTGCGCTTTGAAAGGTGGATCGGTCGTGTTTGGGGAAGAACCAACTTCCTTCACTGTATATGCCTATTTGCGTTGGCGACTGGGCAAAAGTAGCCCAAACAGGAGCGAGCAATAAAAGAGTAATTAAAAATTGTTTCATGGTTTTATTATTTAATAATTAAATAAATGAATCATTTGTCTGTGATAGCCGGCGAAAATCCCTGTTGCATTATTTATATTCGATTGTACCATTACTGGTTCTGAATACGGATTAATACGCTGGCTTACTTGCAAAATATAGGAATGGTAATAATCGACATACTCTTTGCTACCTTGAATTACTTCTAGCCAAAATTCTTCATCGCGTTTTTGGTTTTTATCCATTGAATATTTAAGATTGGCGTTAGCGTATAGTAATTTTGCATGGGTAACATTTTCTGCTTCTCCAATTGTGGTCATCACATCGTATGAAACATTATTCAGCCAATAGTCATTTCCAAAACATACCGATCTCCCAAAAGCTTCGTACTCACGGGCAGAAACCGTTTTTTGTTTTAAGTCTTGGTATAATAGATACGATAATCTCTGCTTTAAATCAAAATCCTCAAAAAAAACAAGTTTGAAGAGGATATGATCAAAGATCGACTGATTTACAACCCATTGGTCAGCCAGCTCCGCTAATTCGAGGTATGCGTTTTCCGGCAAGCCAGCCTTTTTAAGTTTTTCCAGAGAATCCATGGTAAGCATGTACCGTTTATATCCTTCGTTCGGATCAAAATAGTAAGATCGGAACAGAAACCGTGCATCTTGTACAGTTTCTCCAAAGTTTACCTGCAACGGGAAAACATCATAATCCATGAGATTGTTAGGGTAGAGGTATTTTATCCATTTTATATCAAAATCAGGAACAGTGGCATTAACAATATTTGGAATCCTGCTTTCTGCTGTAATTTCTTTATGTCCGGGTATATGTATATTTAGTCTATAGGTTTTGTCCATTTCTGGACGAGTATTACTCGAATATATTCCTCTTTCTCCAGAGTAATTAAGTGTAACTTCTTCCCCTGTTTCCGTTGTAATTTTGACCAAGGCATTATTTATATAAGTGTCCTCGTTTTCTTGTAAGGTTTTTGTTTTTGCAAGTGTAAGTTTCCAGTTTCCTTGGGGGCTAAACAGGCAGGTGACAACAACTTCTCTTTCGGGAGTCTGCACATCAATCTCCATGTCTGAAATACACGCTGGGAGTGTTAAAAATAAGGTAAGTGCGACAAAGAGATATTTGGGGAGTAACTTATCCATTATTAGTTATTTTAAAATTTCAAATGATAGCTGATTGATGGAATGAATGGAAAAATACATATTTGCTTGTACTTAGTTTCTCCTGTGGGTGATGTTTGTGGATAGTACATGTATGCATTCTTCCGGGCGTAGGCGTTATATACTCCAAGTTTCCATTCGCGGTAAAGATTTCCTTTTTGCTTTTTAAATGTAATACCGAGGTCTAAATGATGAAAAGCAGGTAACCGATAGTTGTTGTATTCTTCAAAATATTGAATGCGGTGCGTATCTTCAATGTCTATACCGGTGACAAAGTCAGAAAGCCAATAGTCGATTGGACCGGCAGCCTGGTAATCCAGTACCGGGATGGTGGAAGCCATTCCTGTTTGATAGGTCCACACAGCAGAAAACTCAATATTATCTGTTAAGTTATACACATAGCCTAAATTAATGTCGTGGCGACGATCAAATTTAAACGGGAAGGCTTTACCTTCATTGATGCTTTCAAATTTGCGATTGTTCCATGAAAGTGTATAATTTACCCATGCATTTAATCGGGATGTTTTGTAGTTCCACGAGTTTTCAAAGCCCCAGGCTTCGCCAACTCCGGTTTCAACCAGTTCTTCCCAATTGTCGTAAATATCCATGAAGCTGTTTCCGGCTTTGTAATTTATTACGCCATCCATGGTTTTGAAGTACGAGTCGAATTTATAAGAAAACTTGTTGTTAAATTTTAAATAGCTACCAAAGGTGATTTGTTGCGACGTCTCGGGTTTTACATCTTCTGTGGCCGGCACCCAAATATCCGATGGTAATCCCACACTGCTATTGGTTAATAAATGCAGCGGTTGCACCATCTGGTCGTACGACAAAAACAGGCTAAGATTTTTGTATACCACCCATTTTGCATTTGCTCTTGGCGTTATATAACTGTGCCATTTTCCTCCCAAATCATAAAGATCAAGCCGAAGTCCACCATGAACAGTAAGTTTATCGCCAATATTAAGCTGATCATCCATAAAAAGTGCCAGTGCTTTATTGTTGACCTCACCGTTGCCTCTTTGGGTATTTTGCCCGTCGTGACGCTCAATTTCCTGTTCGCCGGGCAGATAGCTATTTAACTCTGCGCTTGTACCAAACTGGATTTTATTTTTAGGCAAATACCAGTCGAATAGGAACTGAATTTTGTTATTGTTTACCCGGGTTTTGTACTCAATATCAGACCAGATTTTTTCTTTATCGCCATTTTTTGTAACAGTCTGGTCGTATTTATTATGTATGGTGTAGCGAAATGAGCCGCTCGAAAGTGTTGTATTTAAATAGAGTCTGTTTCCTAACTGGCTAGTCCATCGCAATGCTCCAATTCGGTTTCCCCATTTTAGTTTTACTTTTGAGTTTTGCTTGGTTTCACCGCCTTCGTAAGAATAATTGTCTTTGAAGTCCGAAGATAAAAGATCTCCACCTCCATAAAGACTTACATACAAGTGGTTTCTGTCGTTTAGTTCAAAGTTGAACTTTGCATTTAAATCGTATAAGTTTAAACTTGGTACAACAACTTCATTATTCGACATCTGAGAAATTTTTGCAATACTTGTTATGAATAAGTCGAGCAATGTTCGTCGGGCAGAAATTAAATACGAAGATTTATTTTTCTTTATAGGGCCTTGATGCGTAAGTTTTGATGTTATCGGACCAATGGTAATATCGGTCTCTGTATGGTTCTTATTTCCTTCTTTCATGCGTACATCGACCACCGAAGACAACCGACCTCCATAGCGTGCCGGAAAACCGCCTTTATAGAAATCGACGCTTTGCAAGGCTTCCGGAGTAAACACAGATACGAAGCCAAACAAATGGGTTGCGTTGTAGATGGGTACTCCGTCCAGCAATATCAGGTTTTGATCGGGACTTCCGCCGCGCACAAAAATACCGGCACTTCCTTCATGGCCTTGTTGTACTCCGGGCAAAACTGTCAGGCTTTTCAATACGTCTTGTTCGCCGGCAAAAGCAGGAAGAGCTTTAACGGTTTGCATATCTATTTGCTCATGGCCGGCAAAGGCTGGTTTTGAGGACAGGGCCTTGGCCTTTACAGTTACTTCCTGTAAATCATTTTTTGTATGTAATTGAAAATTGATTGTGGTGTCGCTCTGGATATCAAAAGCAAGTCGTTGTTCTTTATAGCCCACAAATGAAACCTGTAGTTGCACCTTGCCAGTCGGAACGCTTAACGAATAAAAACCGAAGGCGTTACTGAGTGCGCCTTGTTTGGTGTTGTTGTCAAAAATTGTAGCGTGGTATAGGTTTTCTGCCGAAATGGAATCACGAACAAAGCCAGAGATCGTGATGGTTTTTTGAGCTGAAACATGAACGATTGGACCTATAATTAAAAGGAAAAAGACCAATTTTTGTTTGGTCATTTTTTTTAGTTGAATGCGTGTCATTTAAATTACTTAATTAGAATCTGATGTAAGAATTAAAATTCAACGATTGGGGAAATGCAACGAATTGTTAACAGCTATGAAGTCATATGAGAGGCGTGAGTATCATTTAATAAACTTAGAAAGTTATTAGGAAATGATAAGCAGGTAACTTAGAACTCTAATTGCCCTATCGGATAGGAAAGCTTTAGTTGAAGCATATTGTTCAAATTTATTGAACCTTTGTAATATCCTTCAGGCTCCATGTTTTTATGTAGAAATCCCTGTTCTTTAAATCCTCTGATGTAATTAACCGACCATTTCAACTTATATTTCTGGCTTCCGAAGCCAACCACCCAATTAAATTCTGGCTTTTCGTTTACTACATCGTAATTCAATAACCAAGTGGATTCGATACCTCCTATAATAAAAAAGCTTTTATTTAATAACATCTTAAGATGAACGGGAACAATTATATAGTGCATTGGGAGTTTGTCCCAACCTTTTGCATTAATAGGATATCCATTTGTATCATCAGAACCTGTATATACCGAATAATGCTGCTGCATCTGTTTGTATCGGTAAGCAATGCCAATGTCGGTAGAAACCCTCCAGAAAATATCTCGCGAAGCATAAAAACCAATCCCTGTTCCAAATCCATTTTGGGTTGCCCAATCGTTAGTTGTATATGGAGTTTCAGCTCGGTGAGGAATAAACCACGAACCTTCTGTGGTAATTCCAATTTCTGTTTTTTCTTGGGAAAAACTATGCATTGCGACACAATTTAATAAGGTGATAATAACGAATACTTTTTTCATGATTTTTGTTTTAAATGGAAGCTCACCCCTTAATGAGCTTCCATTTGAAGTTATTTAATTGATGGTTAAATTTATAATCAAAGCGTGAGATTCGAGTTTGCCGTTGCAAGAGAAATTGTTTATAATGGGAGCTGGCCCCGGATAGGAAGAAGGAATAGGAGATAAGGCCCCATTAAATTTCCAACCCTTTACGTCTAAGTAAACATTTGAAAGCTCAGAGGTATTTATTTGTGTATAATCCGTAGCAGGGGTCATATTGGTGAAATTCATACTATATTCACCTTGAATCGGATCATAGTTGCCACCCAAATTATAACTTAAATGTTGATGGCTAAATATGCCTTGAGAATCTCGCCATCCAAATACACCTTTTTTCTCTTTATGAAAATACAGGTAGTATTTGACGCCTGTTTGTATGGTTATTAAATGTCCTTGGGGGTCAAGTGCTTGTTGCGTTATTTTGTCATATAAGAAGCTTAAACTCCATCTTACTCCTCCACCTTCAGAAATAATTCTTTGACTTGCTACGGTGCCATAATTTACTGGTATTGTCGATTTTAATTTTGGAGCGGAAAATATTTTGATAAGCGCGGTGTCACAGGCCTCAGGATTATTCAAAAAATGGTTTAATGTTTCTATTTTTCCATCAATTACTGTAATCTGATCATCTTGTTGAAAGCAGTATAATACATCATCAATTTTAATAATTCCATTCTTGTTTAATATGCAATCCCAAGAATAGTTATTGAAAGGGTAGCATAAAGAGGAGTCGGCCATGCTAAAATAACCTTCCTTGACCAATCTATTTGCATAGTTTTTAGCATCAGACTCTTTGTCAAATTCAGCCAATTTGTTTGATGCTTCAGCCCTGAATATTTTTGCAGATGTTAATCCCATTTGGTTTTCCCACCTTGATTGTTCTTCAAGGGATTTGTTCTGAAGCATAGATATTAAACTGTCAATAGCTTCAAAATTTTGGATAACTAGATACCCATTTTCAACATATACATCGGGTTTTTCTTCGCCTAAGGCAACAGTTTGTAGTTGCTCATCTATAAGCTCATCCTTTTGGCAAGCACTAAAAATTGTTACAACAATAGCCAGCATGGCTAACAAATAAAACTTTTTCATATTTTTACAATGTTTATGGGAAAGCAGCAGCAACTGCTTTCCCGGTTAACTAATAAATGAACGCAAGCCGGATAACAGAATCTTTTTTGTTGCCCGGCTTGATTTTTAGTAAATATAATAACTTTACTAGTACTTTATTCCTTTCTTAAGCAGAAGGTAACCCCTCTATGATTTTTGAAGTTCCAACTGAAATTGCTGAAAATGATCGTTCATAGGTTCGGGGGTGGGGTTTGCACCCCTAAAACGATGCGCTCATGAATTTTATTGATTCGGGGAGTTTGTGTAAAATAGATTTGTTCTAAATAATAGCTAGCTGTTTAAAGAGAGTTATTTATGTCTAATTAATGTTTTTTGCTTAATAAATTACCATCTGTAAGTGAATCCTACTGAGGGTATAAATGGAAAAACGGAAACCTGCTTAACTGTACCTTGTGACTTATAGTAGAACCAAGGATTCATTCGGTTGTAGATATTGTAAAGAGAAAAATTCCATTCATATCCCCTGGCTTTCCCCTTTTTTACATGAATATTATAAGCAACATCCAAGTGATGAAACATTGGCATTTTGAATTGATTGGGGTTTGCATAGCTGGAAACGGTGCTGAATTCGTCCCGGTCTTCCGGACGGAAGGCATAATCCATGTGAAAAGGAACCAAGGCTTCATGCTCCACTTCAGGGAGGCTAAGCTTATTTCCTGATTGCAGGGTGAACCCTACGTTTAGAGAACGACTACGCGTTGAACGATTCGATTTTAACTTATATTCGCACAATACAGACAGGTCGTGTCTGCGGTCATACTTATAGTTGAACCAACGTCCGCGGTTTAATTGATCAAATTGTCGTTTGGACCATGCCAGCGTATAGGAAAAGGAGCCTGATAAACGACCTGTGTTTTTCCTTAGGTCAAACTCAATTCCATAGGATTTTCCTTTGCCAATAAGGATGTTATCTTCCCAGTTCATTCGCTTGGTAGAAAGAAAAATCGCGCCTTCATCAAAGCGTATAAGATTATTCATTGATTTGTAATACATTTCGGCAGCGAAAGAATAGACTGTTGTGATTTCTTTTTTTAGCCCCAATGCGTATTGGTTGCCCGTTTGTGGTTTGGTATGCTCGGTTGATGCAACCCAAAGATCGGTTGGCAGACCCAATGAAGAGTTTGAAAGAAGGTGCAGGTTTTGACTAAATTGACCGTATGAAGTATATAAACTTAGATCAGGTGTTACCTGATAACTTAAAGCGAGCCGAGGTTCAATCTGAATGTAAGTTTTTGTGCCAGTTTTAGAACCCGATACAGCAAGTCCCGCATTGAAACTTACAGCTCCCAGGGTTACTTGGTTTTCAGCGTAAATTCTTACATTTTTAAGTTTATTTCGTTCCTGATCATTAAAAGTTATTTGTCCTTCGGTTGTTTTACTATGTGAAAAACCAGGATAAAACAATTGAGAGGACAAGCTGCCTCCGAATTTAATTTTATAATCAGGCAGCAGGTAGTAATCAATGTCTGTTTTAATCGAAACATCCTTCATTTTTGATTGGGACAGAAATATACTTCTACTAAGCTCGGTTGATGTAATTGTTTGTTCGTCCAGTTTATATTGACTATAGTAAAAGGAGACATTTGCAAATATCTTCTGGCTTAAAATGGTATTCCATCTTAGAACCGAAGTAAGGTTTCCCCAGTTGTAATTGAACCTGGTTCTCATATCATCTTCCACTGACCTAAAGAATTGTTCGTCTTTACCATTGTAGCTGCTCAGGTAAATTCTGTTTTTATCGTTTATTTTCCAATTCAATTTAGCATTCAAATCATAGAAGAAGTATCCATAGTTCTGATCGCTTTCCTGGAGTTTTAAGAGTAGCCGTAGCGGAATATCAAGCCAGGTTCTTCGACCCGAGATTATTAATGATGACTTGTCTTTAACAATCGGCGTTTCGTAAGTCAATCTTCCTGAAATTGGACTGATGGATATGATTCCTCCTTTTTGTTTTAAATTACCTTCCTTCATTGAGATATCAAGCACTGATGCCAATCGGCCGCCATAGCGAGCGGGGATGCCTGCTTTATAAAAAGCGACATGATTAAGTGCATCATTGTTAAAAACAGAAAAGAAACCAAACATGTGATTTACATTATAGACTGGGGCTCCATCCAAAAGAATTAGGTTCTGGTCATTACTTCCACCTCGAACATGGAAGGCTGCAGTGTTTTCTCTCCCTTGTTTGACCCCTGGTAAATATTGAAGCCCCTTTAGTAAATCCTGTTCGCCCAAAATTACCGGAGCTTTCTTGAGTTGTGCCAGATCGATGGTTCCATAACTTAGCGTAGAAAGTTGGTTGAGTGTTTGATTAACTTTTCTTCCAATTACTTCAACTTCATCTATTGTCAGATTTGTTTCCAATTCAACAGTAATTATTGTATCCCCGAACAGCGGAATGGTAATGCTTTGCGGATAATAGCCAATATAGCGGCAAGAAAAGTGATAATTGCCGGGAGGTAAGGTAAGACTAAAAAAGCCATATTGATTGGTAACTGTACCTTTTTGGTTCTCAGGGGTCATGATAGTTGCTCCAATCAGCTTTTCGCCATTTCGGCTATCAGTCAGGTATCCGCTAATTGTAAATTTATCTTGTGCCAGTGTTGTGCCACCCTCAATAACTAAGAGCAGATATAGTAAAAAACGCTTCATTTATCAATCTTTAAAGGAATTCATATCAGCATCTAAAACCAAACAATGGTTTTTGCCTCGGAACCGAAAATTCCATAGCCATTGGTAATGTTGGAGTAAATTTGGATGGGTTCAATAATGGATAGCTCTCCATCTTCAATCATTTTTTGAGAAACAACTGATTTTAGATATTTATCGTAGTGTTTGTCAACATGAGAAACAATATTCATACTTTTTTCACCGCCTCGTATCGTAAAGTCTAGTTGCTTACCGTCAAGGCCAGCATCTTCAATTCGTAGTGCATAGTAAAAGTCAAAATCACTTAAGTATTCGCTTAAGTCTCCATGAGGGTCAAACTCGCGGTTAAAATGATCGAGAACAACTCCCGTAGCTCGTATTTTTGTGCTTTTCCGTAAATCACCCTGTCTGTCTTTTACCAGGTTGTAAAACCAATATTGATCAAGTCCTGGTAAGTCATGTATGAAGATATTTTTGAACGTTACTAAATAGCCGTCTGGACCAGTGATGTACTTTGCGGTATCTACTTTGTAACTTATTTCAGTGATTGGTGGAACGGTTGTTTTTGCGCTTAGCGTTTTGTTGGCAATAGCTGCTTGCAGCTGGTAGGTGTCTCCTGCTTGAACGGAATGTATAAAAATGTAATTTCCATCATCAACATGTTGCATGTTTCCTAATTTCTTGTCATTTCTATACAGGCTGATAGTTGCTTCAGAAATGGGGATTCGGACATAAGTGTTTGATAGTGGAATTACTTTTGTTGCACTTAGAAAGATTGTGTCTCTACCTGCTTCAAGAATTGAGTTCAGGGCATATTGCTCTTCAGTAACAGTAAGGTTAAGATCAACTTCTTTCTCACAAGATACCAGGAAGATGATTGGGAATAAAAAAGTATAGATCCATTTTCTTTGCATGACAGCGTATGTTTTAAGCTGGGTTTAATAAATAAGCCTGCCCCACATAGATTGGGGCAGACTCTAGTTTTATATGGGAAACAGGTAGCAATCCTGTTATCATGCTGATTTTTAGTAAATATAATAACTTTACTAATACTTTATTCCTTTCTTAAGCAGAAGGTAACCCCTCAATGATTTTTGAAGCTCCAACTGAAATTGCTGAAAATGATCGTTCATAGGTTCGGGGGTGGGGTTTGCACCCCTAAAACGATGCGCTCATGAATTTTATTGATTCGGGGAGTTTGTGTAAAATAGATTTGTTCTAAATAATAGCTAGCTGTTTAAAGAGAGTTATTTATGTCTAATTAATGTTTTTTGCTTAATACATTACTCAGCGGGTGACTCGAAGTCACCCGCTGAGTAGCAGCTTGTACCCAATTCTTTTGCTTGATTTTTTTTATCCGTTTTCCCTGGCTATACTGATCGGCGACAAGAGTTACTTCGCTTTTATGGATTTTAAATCCATCGTTTACACGGATCGGATTAAAAATCCGATCCAGCTTGTGCTTAATTAAGTGAGGGCTTCACTTAATGCCGAAACTATTTCTTCTTTTCAAAGCAGTTATTTTGTTCTCAATTTTACCAGGTATGGGTAAATGATACAGAAGGAATGAGGGGAAAAATGCTCACCGACCGGACTTTGTCATCCTTTTTGTAATAGTACCAGGGATTTAAACGGTTATATACGTTGTAAAGCGAGAATGACCAGCTGTATGTTTTTCCGGTTGACCGTTTCAACTTGGTCGAGTACCCGATGTCTAAATGGTGAAAACTCGGCATTCTAAAGTTATTCGGTTCGTAAAAGGTTTTGCGGGTGGAGAACCACTCAGGTAGGTCGGGAGATGCGTAGTTCTCCATTCCTGGAAGAATTAGTCCCGGCATTTCAGAATCGGGCATACTAAGCTTGTTTCCTGATTGGAACATAAAGCCAAAGGAGAGACTTTTCTCGTTACGGGTTGTGCTTTTTAGTTTATATTCTCCCATAAGTGAGATGTCGTGACGGCGGTCGTATTTAAAGGGGAACCATTTCCCGCTGTTTACCAGGTCAAACTGCCGTTCAGACCAGGCCAGTGTGTACGACAGTAGTCCGGTCAGGCGTCCGGAACGTTTTTCAATAAAAAACTCGCCTCCATAGGCCCTGCCCTGGCCTACGAGAATGTTTTCTTCCCAGTTGTTCTCATTGGCATTTACAAAGGTTTCACCTTCTTCAAAACGGATTACATGGTCCATTTGCTTGTAGTATCCTTCAACGCCTGCACGGTAAGTTTGGTTAAAGTCTTTTTCCATTCCAAAAGCAAGTTGGTAGCCCGTTTCGGGCTTTACGTTTCCGGTTGATGCGACCCAAAGATCAGTAGGAAGCCCCATGGAAGAATTAGTTAGTAAATGAAGGTACTGGGTCATCAACATATATGAGGCCGTAAGCGAATAACCCCTTCCAAGCTTAACGCCGGCTGCGAATCGTGGCTGAAAGTGCAGGTAGTGCTCACCATCGGCAAAGTAGTTTGACAGCCGGCCACCTGCGTTAATATTGAATGCCCCCATTTGAAAATCGTTTTCGAAATAGAGTTCTGCCAAATCCGACTGGTTGGTATATTGGTCATTGAATTTCTGATTGTACTCGTTTCCTTTTATCTGTAGAATATTGGGTTTGAAAACCAAGTGGCTGTATTTTCCACCAAACCGTAGGGTGTAATTAGTGCCCGGATAGTATTCAAAATCAAATTTGGCGCTGTAATCCCAAAGTTTGGAAGAAGTATAAAACTCGGTGTAGGTTTCGCCCGAGTCGTTGTTTACTTCCTGTTCATATTGGTAGCGGCTAAAGTAAACAGAGAAATTGGCAAATAAGCTGGATGAAAAGAGCTTATTCCAGCGCAGTATACTGGTAAGGTTGCCCCATTGGTAGTGCCCACGGGTTTTGATTCCGGAGTCTTTTGATCGGTGAAATTGCTTGTCGCGGCCGCTGTATAAACTCAAATAAAGCCGGTTTTTTTCATTTACAATCCAGTTCGTTTTTCCATTGAAATCGTAAAACTTAAATCCGTAGGTTTGCTTGGAGCCAACCAGTTTTTGCTGCAGTACCATGGGCAGATCAAGAAATGAACGACGAAAGGAAATGAGGTACGATGCGGTATCTTTTTTTATTGGTGCTTCATAGGTCAACCGTCCGGAGATGGGACTGATAGAAAACACGCCACTTTCTTTCTTCATGTTCCCTTCCTTCATGCTGATATCCAGTACCGACGACAATCGTCCCCCAAAGCGGGCCGGAATTCCTCCTTTGTAGAAGGAAGCGCTTTTAATGGCATCGTTGTTGAAGGTGGAGAAAAAGCCAAAAACATGTGACACGTTGTAAACCGGAACCCCATCGAGAAGAATCAGGTTTTGGTCACTGCTTCCGCCACGCACATTATAGGTCGTGGTGTTTTCACGTCCGCCCTTTACACCAGGCAAATACTGAAGTGATTTCAGTAAATCGCGCTCCCCGAGGATTACCGGTATGCGGTCGATGGTTTCCAGATTGATCCGACTGAAGCTCAGGTTCGATAGTTCGGGATGCACCTTACTTTTATCGTGCCCCCTAACGGTGACTTCCTCCAGATCAACGCCGGGCTTTAGCTTAACAACCAACAACGTATCTTGCTGGAGATCGATGTGAATGTTTAAGCGCTGATAGCCAACAAAGCGGGCTTCCACTAGCTGGTTGCCGGCAGGTAAAGCCAGGCTGAAGAAGCCATAGGCATTGGAAGCGGTTCCTTTACCACTTTCCGGATGAAACAGGGTGGCACCAATCAGGCGTTCACCGGTTTGGGCATCCTGTACATAGCCTGTAAGCCGCTTGGTCGACTGCCCGTAGCCCAACAGCGGAAAGACAATTAGTAAATATAAAAGCTTATTCATTTCTAAAATTGAGGTAAGTAAATGAGGCCGAACCAAAGATGCCCGTTCCATTTTCAATATTGGAGTAAATTTGCACTGGCTCTTTGAATGACAAGGATTCATCATCAATCATCTTCTGCTGGACTGATGACTTCATGTATTTATCGTAGTGCTCGTCTGCATTAAAAAAGACATCCAACAGTTTTGTTGTTATATTTTTTGAAAAAGTAAGCTGTTTCCCATCAATCCCGGCATCGGTTATGCGGGCGTAGTATTTATAATAATAGCCATGTTCCTTTTCAGAATCAATCACCCGGTTAAAGTCGTCAATATGTGGTGAAAGATAACTTACAAATACGCCGTAATTGTATTGGTTCCATGGATCATACCAGCCAAGATAATAATTCCAATAATAGTCTTTCCCTGATTGGTCATTCAATTGATAATCTATTTTCAGGTAGAAAAATTGGGTTGATTTATCCATTTCACGCCATCCTTCATATTTTTCTTTGGATTGAACAACGTAGCTTACGTTGGGCTTTTCCTGCACGGTTGTTTCGGCCGTTAGAGGTAGGTTTCCCGGCGTACTGCATTTAACCGCATAAGTTTTTCCGGGCAGGGGCTTTTTATCCAGACTGTAATTTCCTTTCGAAATGTGGTTTGCCGTACCCCAAGGCTCTCCGTTCTCGAAAAACTCAATGGTCGCTCCGCTTACTGGTTCAAACTCGCCGGTTTCATCCAGCGTTTGGGCATAGTACAAATCCACGCGGACAGTCGAATCGGGATTGAGAACACAGTTTAGGCAAATTTTACGCTCCGCCTGGTAATCAAATTCCACGACTTGTTCGCAGGAGAGGAAAACAGAACAACAACTTAGGATTGTAAAGCAAGTTGTCATATCGATCCATTTTTTGGAAGTAGTCAGAAGCTTATTCATTTCTAAAACTCAGGTAGGTAAATGAGGCCGAACCAAAAATGCCCGTTCCATTTTCAATATTGGAGTAAATTTGCACTGGCTCTTTGAATGACAAGGATTCATCATCAATCATCTTCTGCTGGACTGATGACTTCATGTATTTATCGTAGTGCTCGTCTGCATTAAAAAAGACATCTATGATTTTTGTTGACATATCTTTTGAAAACTCAAGTACACCGCCATCTATTCCGGTATCAGTTAACCGGGCGTAGTATTCGTAGTAAAACCCGTATTTGGAATCAGCTTCAATCACCCGGTTGAAATCATCGATATAAGGAGAGATGTAAACTAGGGATGAAGAGAAATTGTATTTCTCCCATGCGTCATACCAAAAGAGAATATAGTTCCAATAGTAATCATTTCCAGTTTGATCATTTAATTGGTAATCAACCATCAGTTTATAAAATTGGGTTGATTTATCCATTTCACGCCATCCTTCATATCTTTCTTTGGATTGAACAACGTAGCTCACGTTGGGCTTCTCCTGTACGGTTGTTCTGCCCGTTAGAGGTAGGTTTCCCGGCGTGTTGCATTTAACCGCATAAGTTTTTCCAGGCAGGGGTTTTTTATCGAGGATGTAGTTCCCTTTTGAAACGTGGTTAGCCGTGCCCCAAGGCTCGCCGTCTTCGAAAAACTCAATGGTTGCCTCGCTAACCGGCTCAAACTCGCCTGTTTCATCCAGCGTTCGGGTATAATACAAATCAAGGCTAACAGTAGAATCGGGATTGAGCACACAATTCAGGCAAATTTTCTGCTCCGTCTGGTAATCAAAGTCCACGACTTGTTCGCAGGAGAGGAAAACAGAACAACAACTTAGGATTGTAAAGCAAGTTTTCATATCGATCTATTTTTTGGAAGTAGTCAGAAGCTTATTCATTTCTAAAATTGAGGTAAGTAAATGAGGCCGAACCAAAGATGCCGGTTCCGTTTTCGATATTGGAATAAATTTGCACCGGTTCTTTAAACGGCAAGTCCTCCCATTCCTCAATCAGCCATGATTGAATAGATGATTTCATATACTTGTCGTAATGCTCATCGGTATTAAAAAAAACATCAATCATCCGGGTATTTAGGCGTTTTTTGAATCTCATCGTCTCCCCATCAACTCCGTCATCGGTTTGACGGACATAAAAATGGTAGTAAAAGCCAAATTGTGCTTCTGTGTCAATTTCCCGGTTAAAATTATCAGCATAAGGACTCATGCAGGATATTTGATGAAAAAATCCGTTCCAGTAGTAGTTTTTCCCAGGCTGGTCATCAATCCGGTATTCAACCTCCAGAAAATAAAATTGAGTGTTTGGATCATGATCATTCCAAAATCTGTATGGGGTTTTAGATACAATCGTTGTGTCGACATCCGGTCTTTCAGGGACTATTGTTATGGCGCTTAAAGACAGGTGCTCAGCAATGTCAGCTATAAGCCGGTATGTTTTCCCTATAGTGGGGTAGTTGTCCAACCGATAGGTTCCATTCTGTTCGTAAGTTGCTGTGCCCCATTCCTGCCCATCTTCATAAAACACCACTCGGGCATCTTCAACCGGAACAAAAGCAGTATTTTCATCCAGGGCGCGGGTATAATGCAGGCTTAGCTGCACCAATGAATCGGGGTTAAGCACACAAACTAAACTGATTTTCTGCTCCGGCTGGTAATCAAAGTCCACGACTTGTTCGCAGGAGAGTAGGATTATACAGGTAAATAGTAATAGGTAATGCTTCATGTTCCATTTTTTTGAGTGATAGCTCCTCCTGCAATCACGGAGGAGCTATTACTTTTAATCAATCATAGTCGTAGTTTGTCCATACTGTTGTGCCTGGAAAACCGCTGTAAACATTATGATCCAGCGGGTCCATGACACCATCAAAACCTCGGAAAGTCGTATTGCATTTCATACTCACTGTTGGTAAACTTAAGTATGGCGGTGTTGTATTAGGGGCAACCGTTACTTCATCACCATAGGAGACAAGCGTGACTTTAGCACTAGGCCTTACCTCGGCACTTGTATCTCCACTTCCGTATCGTGATTGTTCAGACCCAATTCTAAAATACATTTCTGAAAATTGATAAACGGTTCTATAGTCATTCCAACCAAAAGTTCCCTTTTTTTGTCCTCGCTGTTCAAAATAAACTTTCACTTGGCGATACCAGACGTAATCGTGATGCCAGGTATTTATCCGTTCAATTTTCAGTTCATTTAGCAGCCTCCTTTTCCCCTTAGTCCACCATCTATTGCCTGAACGGTCTGGATTATTATCACCAAAATCATCGAGAAGCGTTGTTTGTGAACCGGTCGACTTTAGATTGGTGGTAATATCGACCATATCATCATTGATGTACTGGTCGAGGTTGGCAAGCTTATTCAGGTCGCCATCATAAACGGATATCCGGTTGGTTTTGGTGTATTGATAAACACTTTTACCAATTTTCATCATTCCATCCTGGTTTAAAACCGGCGTGAAGGCCGTAGAGATAAACGGATAATCAATGGAATTATCCGTAGGGTCGGCATCGTTAAAAGTAAGCCGGTTTTGGTATTTTTTCTTAAAGGCCAAAAACTCCTCTTGAGAGCCTAGCTTTTCATACTCATCAAAGAGTCTCTCAAAATCAGCATAGGCTGATTTGAATCCCATCCGAGCATCCCATGCTTCCCGTTCATCTCGGGTCATTGCATTCAGAACTGTCATAACACTATCGACAGTATTCAGATTTTTAAATGCCAGATACCCATTTTCAACATATACATCGGGTTTTTCTTCGCCTAAGGCAACAGATTGCAGTTGCTCATCTATAAGCTCATCCTTTTGGCAAGCACTAAAAATTGTTACAACAATAGCCAGCATGGCTAACAAATAAAACTTTTTCATATTTTTACAATGTTTATGGGAAAGCAGCAGCAACTGCTTTCCCGGTTAACTAATAAATGAATGCAAGCCGGATAACAGAATCTTTTTTGTTGCCCGGCTTGATTTTTAGTAAATATAATAACTTTACTAGTACTTTATTCCTTTCTTAAGCAGAAGGTAACCCCTCAATGATTTTTGAAGTTCCAACTGAAATTGCTGAAAATGATCGTTCATAGGTTCGGGGGTGGGGTTTGCACCCCTAAAACGATGCGCTCATGAGTTTTATCGATTCGGGGAGTTTGTGTAAAATAGATTTGTTCTAAATAATAGCTAGCTGTTTAAAGAGAGTTATTTATGTCTAATTAATGTTTTTTGCTTAATAAATTACTCAGCGGGTGACTCGAAGTCACCCGCTGAGTAGCGGCTTGTCACCCAATTCTTTTGCTTGATTTTTTTTATCCGTTTTCCCTGGCTATACTGATCGGCAGCAAGAGTTACTTCGCTTTTATGGATTTTAAATCCATCGTTTACACGGATCGGATTTCAAATCCGATCCAGCTTGTGCTTAATTAAGTGAGGGCTTCACTCAAAGTGAAGCCCTCACTTAATGCCGGGGACAGATCAGCCCGGCTGGTCGGGATTTTCAATTCTGACCCTGCTAAATCCGGATTTTTAATCCGATTCCCCGTCTCTCTCTTGTTTGAACGAATTGGTAAGCAGGGGCTAGCTGTTTGGAGTTCGTAACTCATTTACCCCCGACCAAAGATTTTCTTTTTCCAGTCGACAGGGGAATGGCTCTTTTCTTGACTCCCTGCCCGGTATCCCAATTCGGGTCGTTTCCCCTGTTTCCCGCGTCCTGCAGATGTTCTGGCGCCTCGCCGAGTGCGTCTGGAGGGTTGGCGACACCGTCTGGCGCTCCACCAACATCGTCTGGAAGGGCGGCGACATCGTCTGGCTCCCGGCCGGCTTGTTCTGGCTGTTCGGCGACATCGTCTGGCGAGTCGCGGAGTTGGTCTGGCTAGTTGGCATCATCGTCTGGCGAGTCGCTGAGTTCGTCTGGCAGCCGGGCATCATCGTCTGGCAGGTAGCCGGGTTGGTCTGGCTAGTTGGCTTCATCGTCTGGCTATCGGGCATGCTGTTCTGGCTGTTTGGCGGCATGCTTAAAGCAACCGGCCACCAGGTTTCCCCGGCTGCCGGTTTAAGATTGCAAGAAGTAAACGTCAATACCCCGGTTCAGTCAACAATGACCCGGGCCCGGGTATATTCTTCGAAAAAAGGCTGATCGGTAAATTCGAAACGGATCATCAGCTTATCCATCTTTTGCTTTAGCAGGGCATCCACCTGGTCCAACATTTCTTCGAGCATGCTCATCGCCGAAAAGGCCTGGTTGCGGATGGTGCGCGGCTGCCCGATCAGGGCTTTAAAGCTGTCGAGGCTGGTTTCGGTTTCTACCAACATGGCTTCGGTGAGCATAAAATCGGCCAGCTCGGTAAGCAGGTTGCGGGCCAGGGTTAAAACCGGGCGAATTGCTGCTTCCACATCGGTTTCGCGGCAGGTTAACAAGTCCGATTTAATGAGCTTCGCCTGCCCGGCCAGCACCTTGTCGTTGTTAAATGCCGCGTAAGCCTGCAAAATGCCGGAGATACTTACCGCCTTTTCGGCCACCCCTCGGCGAACGGTCTCTTTCTGTTCGGTCGTGCCTTTGCTGTTGGCATCGGTCTCTTCATTTTTTTCTTGAATACGCTGGATCAGTTCATCCAGCTCGTTTTTTACGGTCACCATTACCGGAATGGTGTTCCAGCGCGGGGTGTGGTTGTCCAGCGCTGTCTGCGTTGCGAGGTACATACGCATGTGTTTGTTCTGATCTTGATTCATTTTTGTTCGTTTTTTAATGATTAATCCTGAACGTATTTTCTCTTACCACACCTTAAGCAGAATAAAATAAAGCAATTTATTATTTACATCAAATATGTTAATGAGCATATAGTGGCTGAAATTCAGCAAGAAATAGGGATTGCAGTTCTGGTAATTGCTTGTTTGGATTGAATACAAATAAGAGGCGAGGTTTAGTGAGGGCTTTTAGTAAGGGTTTCACTTTGAGTGAAACCCTTACTGGTGAAAGATCCAGAGTTTGGTGATGGAGGAAAGGGCGATGGAATTATTTTACCATGGCACTTTCAGCATACTCAAGCTGTTTGCACAAGGCATCAAAAGCCACTTTAGCACATTTAATTTTCAGAGGTTCTAAATTAGCCGGCTCAGCATTTACTGCCCACAAACTGTTGTAGGCCATGTAATCGTGGTGCACATTCAGTAAAAACGAAAAAGCATTCTCCGTATCCTTATCCAGAACGAGGATATGAATGCCAAAAACATTGACTGCCTCAGACTGCCGGGGAGGAAACAGGATTTCCAAAACCACGTAGTAGTCGGCATTTGTTCCTTCTTCCTGAATGGCACTGGCCAGCCGTTTCATGTCGTTATTGAAGAAGTTCAGCTGCCCCTGACCTTCCAGTTGTCCCGGGTTGAGTATTGTTTCGTTGAATTCGGCATTTAAATTCAGATCGTTTATCAGCAAGTCGGCAAAAGCTTTGGCCGAGCCTGGCGAAAAAGCGGTTGAATCAGGGGTGCGAATAACGGTGGGGTAAACCACAAACTTGCCGGGCTTATACGATTGCAGAAAGTCTGCGGACAAGTCGCTTTCGGGTTTAAATCCCGGATTGACCAGGACATTGGAGAGGAGTTCTTTGATTTCCGCAGGTAAGTCTTTTAGGCCAGCCTGGTATTTTTTAGCCGAAGCGGCAATGGTGGCTGCATCCAGAATGCCTTCGTAAATGTTGAAACGGTCGATGGTACCGAACCAGGTGGGGTCTTGCATATAGCCCGATTTGCACAGGTAGGCGAACTGGTTGCTGAGGTTGGCAATTGAATTGTTGGGAAATTCATCAATGGTGTTTTGTCCAACTAACACACCATCCACATAAAATTTCATTTCATGGTTGTCGAAGGTGCTCACCACATGGTGGTATTTGGCATCTACGAGTGGCGTGGCAAATACATTGGTGCAGGTAGCCAGGGGGTCTGGTCGTTCTTGCACGATATGGCGGTTGCGCTGTGTCCGCCGTTGGCCAGCGATTGAAACAGGTAGCTTGTTCCGAGAGGTCCCACTGAATTTCCAAAGTAGGAGAACATGGTGAAATAGGCATTCAGATGCCCGGCACCCAGGTAAGCTTCCAGGCTCAACGCGGGATAGCTGTTGAGCGCAATCTTATTGGCCGGCAGAACGATGAACTGCCCTTGCGAAAACGAAACATACTCCCCGTTGATGATTTTTCCGCCATTAATGGTGCCATGTGCCTCGCCAACTATGTCATTGGCCGTTCCATCATCAAAGGTATACGCGTGTTTCAACAGGGCATCCTGTGCCCGGATGGTAGTTGAAGAGAGTGCCAGTAAGCAAAAAACAACAAGCAAACAAGGGAGGTATTGTTTTAAGATCGACCGGGTAGCTTGAGGGGTGAATCGGGTTTGTGCTGATTCTTTCATAACGTACGATCTTTGGTTTGTAACTGATGTTACGGATTTTATGGCCTTTTGATGCTGTATCCGACTGGTAATTGGGTTTGTTTGTTAGTGAGGTCTTCACTCGAAGTGAAGACCTCACTGGCAAAGGGGGTGAGGTTGAGAGCCAGGATGATGGGGTGTTGCAGTTTTGAAATATGTCGTACTTTTGCGTTAGAAAATCAAGCACGTAGTAAAAATTTCATGCATGGGGATGTTTAAGACAATCATACTTTTTCTTAAGGAAAAAACGTATCGTAACCTGGTAATTTCAACTTTAGTAACACTGTTTAACGGAACGTTTGTCTACCATTTTGTAGAAGGGTGGAGATGGGTTGATGCTTTTTATTTTTCGGTTATTACTTTAACAACGGTTGGCTATGGTGATTTTAGCCCTCAAACTGATTTTGGGAAAATATTCACAACGATTTATATCCTGACAGGCATTGGTATTATGCTGGGATTCGTGAATGCGATTTATGCGACGGAAGAAAAGCACCGACGAAAGTTTGGGGCTACGAAATAAGGTGTTGACGGCGGATTGGAATTTGCGATTTCTGCTTTGAGTTTCTCCGGCTTGCAGAGGCTGCCAAAACAAAAGCCCCGCAAAATGTTGCGAGGCCTTTGGAGGGTATTACGAGTTAAGTAATTCTAGCTTAAAAATTCATCGATGGCTGCTGCAGCCTCTTTGCCGCACTGAATGGCGTGTACCACCAGGCTGGCGCCCCGCTCCACATCGCCGGCTGCAAAAACTTTGTCCACGGAGCTTTGCTTTTTCTGGTTGACTTTCACGTTGCCGCGGTTGTCGTATTCTACGCCCAGGTCTTCCAGCAAGCCCTTGTGAACCGGTTGGGTGAATCCCATGGAAAGCAAGACCAGGTCCGCTTTCAGGATTTGTTCCGTTCCCGGAATCTCTGACATCAGCCAGCGTCCGTCTTTATCTTTATCCCAGGCTACTTCAATTACCTCAGCTTCTTTTACCTGCTCGTTTTCGCCAATCAGCCGTTTGGTTGAAAGTGCCCATTTGCGGTCGCAGCCTTCCAGGTGCGAGCTGGAGGTACGCAGCGTGGTGGGCCAATAGGGCCAGGGGTTGTTTTCGGCTCTTGTTTCTGAGGGCTTGGGCATAATCTCAATCTGAGTTACGCTGGCCGCTTTTTGGCGGATAGATGTTCCTACGCAGTCGGAGCCGGTATCGCCACCACCAATCACAAGTACATGTTTGCCTTCGGCCGACAGGCGCGCTTTCGTGCTTACCTTTTTGCCGGCCACCACTTTGTTTTGCTGAGTCAGGAAATCCATGGCAAAATGAACGCCATTCAATTCCCGTCCTTCGGTAACCAGGTCGCGGGGTTGTTCGGCCCCCATCGCCAGCAAAACGGCATCGTAATCATTCAGCAGTTCTTTTTGCGAAATGTCTTTCCCCACGTAAACATTCGTTTTGAAGATGATTCCTTCTTCTTCGAAGATGGACAAACGGCGATCAATGATTCCTTTATTCAGTTTGAAGTCGGGAATACCATAGCGCAGCAGTCCGCCAATGGCATCGTTCTTTTCAAAAACGGTTACTTCATGTCCGGCCCGGTTCAACAGGTCGGCAGCCGATAAACCAGCCGGTCCGGAGCCAATAATGGCCACTTTCTTTCCGGTACGGGTTTGGGGCGGATTGGCTTTAATCAGGCCCAGGTCGAAGGCTTTCTCTACCGTTGAGGATTCGTTCTCGCGGATGGTCACCGACTCGTTGTGGATAGCCAGCACGCAGGATTTCTCGCAGGGTGCCGGGCATACCCGTCCGGTCATTTCCGGAAAACTATTGGTGGAGTGCAGAATATCATAAGCCGCTGCATAGTTCTTGTGGTAAATGGCATCCTGCCATTCCGGAATCTTGCTGCCAACCGGACATCCCCAGTGGCAAAACGGTACGCCACAGTCCATGCAACGCGATGCCTGTAATCTTCTGTCTTCTTCGTTCAGGGTTTGCTCCACTTCCCCGTAGTCGTATATTCTTTCGTTTAAAGGTCGGTAGCCGCTTTCTTTCCGCGCTACTTTCATAAAACCTCTTGGATCTCCCATAATGCTATAATCTTTTCTTTTTGTTTTACAATTCGTTCTTTACTTCTTATTCGTGACGGGATGGATCGTCTTCCGTCAGTTGTAATTTGCGTTCCAGTTCCTTCAACTTCAGTTCCTCAAGCACTTTCTTGTACTCGAACGGAATTACTTTTACGAATCGAGGCAGGTACTCTTCCCAGTTGGTCAGAATTTTTGCCGCTAAAGAACTTTGCGTGTATAAAAGATGTTTGCTGATCATTTCCTGTAATTCATCAATGTCGGTGCGGTCCTCCACTGCCGAAAGTTCAACCAGCCCTTTGTTGCAGTAGTAATCGAAATCACCGTCCACATCCAGCACGTAAGCAATACCGCCACTCATTCCGGCAGCGAAGTTACGTCCGGTTTTGCCCAGCACCACAACGCGGCCGCCGGTCATGTACTCGCAGCAGTGGTCGCCGGTACCTTCAACAACGGTTTTGGCGCCTGAGTTTCGTACGCAGAAACGCTCGCCGGCCACTCCGCGGATGTAACCTTCACCTTTGGTAGCTCCATAGAAGGTGGTGTTGCCGATGATGATGTTTTCTTCCGGCTTGAAGGTTGACCCGGCTGGTGGAACCACCACAATCTTACCGCCGGAAAGCCCTTTGCCGATGTAGTCGTTGGCGTCTCCTTCCAGTCGGAAGTTAATCCCTTTGACCAGGAAGGCACCAAAACTTTGGCCGGCAGTTCCGTGGAAGGTGCAGCTGATGGTATCCTCCGGCAATCCTTCTTCGCCATAGCGCTTGGATATTTCACCGGACAGCATGGCTCCGATGGTCCGGTCGGTGTTGATGATCGGATGTGAAATCCATACTTTCTCCTTGCCTTTAATTGCTTTGTTGGCATCCAGAATCAGTTTGTGATCCAGGTGATCCTCGATGGACTTCAGGTTCGGATGCGTGTTGCGGATGTCGTATTTTTTGGCTTCTTCCGGCATGTGCAATACCTGAGAGAAGTCGATGTTTTTCATTTTCCAGTTGGTGGCTTTTTCATCTACTTCCAGCAGGTCAGCGCGTCCAACAATGTCTTCGAACTTGGAGAAGCCCATTTCGGCCAGGTGTTCGCGTACTTCTTCGGCTATGAAACGGAAGAAATTAATCACAAACTCGGCTTTTCCGATGAAGCGTTTTCGCAGTTCTTTATCCTGAGTGGCAATACCCGCCGGACAAGTGTTCAAGTGGCATTTGCGCATCATGATGCATCCCATGGTAATCAGGGCTGAGGTGGAAAAACCAAACTCTTCGCCTCCCAGACAGGCCATGGAAACCACGTCTTTACCGGTTTTCAGCTGACCGTCTACTTGAAGCTTTACGCGTCCACGCAGGTTGTTCATCACCAGCGTTTGCTGTGCTTCAGCAATCCCCATTTCAGCAGGCAGTCCGGCATGTTTGATTGAGCTGGCCGGGCTGGCTCCGGTTCCACCTTCTCCACCAGAGATGATGATCAGGTCGGAGAAGGCTTTGGCTACCCCTGCGGCAACGGTTCCAACGCCATTTTCGGCTACCAGTTTCACGGAGACTTTGGCTTTGGGATTGGTCACTTTCAGGTCGTAGATTAACTGTGCCAGGTCCTCAATGGAGTAGATGTCATGGTGGGGTGGTGGCGAAATCAAAGTAATTCCGGGGGTTGAGTTCCGAAGTTTAGCAATGATCTTGTTCACCTTAAAGCCCGGAAGCTGACCTCCTTCACCCGGCTTTGCTCCTTGGCAAACTTTAATTTGAAGTTCATGGGCGTTGGTCAAATAGTTGTTGGTCACTCCAAAACGTCCGGAAGCAATTTGCTTGATCGAGCTTTGTTTGATGGTGCCAAAACGGTCTGAGCTTTCGCCCCCTTCACCAGTGTTGCTTCTTCCGCCAACGGTATTCATGGCAATGGCCAGCGCTTCGTGTGCTTCCTTGCTGATGGATCCGTACGACATGGCGCCTGTAACAAAGCGTTTCATGATGTTTTCAACAGGCTCCACCTGGTCCAATGGAATTGGGTTTTGCTTGAATTTGAAGCATCCTCGAATGAAGCCCGGCTTTTTGTTGTCCTGGTCAATCAGGGCGCTGTATTCTTTGTATTTGTTGTAGTCGTTGGTGCGGGTTGCCCACTGTAGCAGGCCAATGGCTTCCGGGTTCCAGGCATGGTGCTCGCCGTATTTCCGCCAGGCGTAAACCCCTGAATTTTCGAAACGGAACCTTTCGGAAGTTTTGGCAATTTTATAGGCTGCTTGATGGAAGCGGCTGTATTCTTCAGCGATTTCCTCCAGACCAATACCGCTTAAGCGTGAGGCTGTGCCGGTAAAGTACTGGTCGATCAACTCGCGACTGACGCCCATGGCTTCAAACATTTGAGCGCCGTGGTAGGAGCGGAGTGTGGAGATTCCCATTTTAGATAAAATCTTCAGCAAACCTTTATCGACTGCTTTGATGTAGTTTTTGCGGGCATCTTTGTATTCCAGTTCAACCTCCCCTTCTTTAACCAGGCGGTCGATTGCCGCAAAGGCCATGTAGGGGTTGATCACGCTGGCTCCGTAGCCCAGCAATAAGGCAAAGTGGTTGATTTCGCGTGCTTCGGCTGTCTCTACAATGATACCAACCTGCATCCGTTTCTTTTTGGAGATCAGATGGTGGTGAACAGCAGCAACGGCCAGTAGTGAAGGAATTGGTGCGTGTTCCGAGTCAACTTTACGGTCCGACAAAATGATGAAATTCTTTTTATCGTCAACGGCTTTTTCGGCCATCTCCAGCATGTTATCAAATGCGTCCTTGAATGCTTGGTAGCCACCTTTTACCGGGAAAACCATGGGGATCGTTTTGTGGGTAAACATTTCGTCCTTCAGGTCTTTAATTTTGCCAAGGTCGGTATTGGTAATCAGTGGTCCGTCAAATTTAATCAGCTTGCAGTGTTCCGGCGTTTCTCCCAAAATGTTGGAGCTTAGGGAGCCGATATAATTGGTTAGTGCCATCACCAGCCCTTCCCGAATGGGGTCGATGGCCGGGTTGGTAACCTGGGCAAACATTTGCTTAAAATAGGTAAAGAAAAGCTGGGGCTTGTCAGAGAAAATAGCCAGCGGGGTGTCATTTCCCATGGAGCTGGTTGGTTCGGCAGCGCCCACAGCCATCGGCTGAATGAGGTCGTGCAGGTCTTCTTTGGAGTAATTAAACACCTGTGCCAGGGTCTCAAAATCTGCTACTTCAGAAGGAACCCGTTTCTTGACTTTAATATCTTTCATACGCATGCGGTTTTGTTTTAACCACATCTCGTAAGGATTGCGTTTGCTTAACTGGTCTTTGACCTCCTTGTCGGGAATGATAATGCCGAGTTTGGTGTCCACCAATAGAATTTTTCCGGGGCGAAGACGACCTTTTTCAATGATTTCTTCGGGTTGGAAATGCTGAACACCAACTTCCGATCCCATCACAATGAGGTCGTTTTTAGTAATGACGTAGCGCGAAGGACGCAGGCCATTGCGGTCGAGTGTTCCTCCAATGTATCGTCCGTCAGAAAAAACCATGGAGGCTGGTCCGTCCCACGGTTCCATGATGGTGGAGTGGTATTCGTAAAACGCTTTGAGCGATTCCGGAATGGGGTTCTTTTCGTTGAACGATTCCGGGATCATCATACACAAGGCATGATGCAGCGAGCGTCCGGTGAGGTGCAAAAATTCCAGCACATTGTCGAAGGACGCGGAGTCGGATTTATTGTCTTCAATGACGGGCAGAAGCTTTTGCAGGTCTTCGCCAAAGATTTCCGATTTCAGCAAGGCTTCCCGGGCTTCCATCCATTTGCGGTTTCCTTTAACCGTATTGATTTCGCCGTTGTGGGCAATCATGCGGAAAGGCTGGGCCAAGTCCCAGGTTGGGAAGGTGTTGGTGCTAAAGCGCGAGTGCACCAAGGCAATGGCTGATTTAAAACGTTCGTGTTGCAGGTCTTTGTAATAATCTGACAGCTGGTGTGGGGTTAACATCCCTTTGTAAACAATGGTTCTGGCTGACAAACTGGGTTGATAAAATGCTTCCTTGTGTGTCAGGTTGGAGTTCGCAATGGCATGTTCCGTTAGCTTGCGGATGATGTAAAGTTTACGCTCCATCGCTTCGGGCTCCAGCTTTCCTTTAATAAATACCTGCTTGATGGCCGGCTCGGTTTGCTTGGCGATCTCTCCCGGTGCAGAAGTGTCAACAGGAACATCGCGATAGCAAATGAGTTCCAGGCCTTCCTCGTTGATGTGTTTTGTCAGAATGTCCAGACAAATATCTGCTTCGCTTTCTTTTTGCGGCAGAAATATTAATCCGGTGCCATATTGACCAGGCTCAGGAACAGCGATCTTCAGAACCGACTGAATGTATTCGTGAGGAATTTGCATGAGTATTCCTGCGCCATCTCCTGTGGCATTATCGGCACTGGTTGCTCCCCGGTGATCCAGGTTTTCTAATACCCGAAGGCCTCTGGTGATAATGTCATGAGAGGCCTGGCCCTTGATGTGCGCCACAAACCCGATCCCACAATTGTCATGTTCGTTGGCAGAGCTGTAAAGCCCTTGTTCTTTTGGAAATCTTAACTGCATTCTATATCCTTTTTTAAGTTTTTATCACACCTTGTCTTGCCTTTTCACAGCAGGACACAACACGAGTAGATTGAAGCCATTTACAGCTACTTAAAAACTCTAAGCAAAACCCACAAAATACTTATGAAGTGATAGCGAAAATAGCTATTAATTGAATGATATCCAATTGCTAGCTTTGTTTTGCATGTTTGATAACATGAACAAATTCCTTTGTTCTTTTAAAGTTTGTGATATAAAAACGTGGAATTCACCGTGTTTACGCGTGAAGGTCGAATGTCATTTTGTAATTAAAAGGATTTTAGAAATAACGTTTAGTTAACAGTTGACCCCTATTTTAATAGCTTTTTGATTGCCAAATCCATCTTTTTAAAGTTAAATGAATTTATGATCTGTTCCATTTTTTGTTGAATCTCGGGAAGGCACAGGTTTCCGATGCTTCCGGCATGGGTGTGAGCCACCTGTCTGGTGGGGGTGTATTCGCCCTGCTGAATCTGCTTGCCAATCTGAATGTAGGCATCGCGGAAGGGAGTTCCTTCCTGAACCAGTCGGTTAACATCTTCAACACTAAACAGGTATTGGTAGCGATCATCTTCCAGAATGTTTTCCTTGATCGTCATTTCACTAATGGCAAAGTTGGCAATTTTAATGCAGCTCATGAGTTCCTGAAAAGCGGGCAGGAAGACTTCCTTGATAATCTGCAGGTCGCGGAAATAGCCGCTGGGCAGGTTGTTGGTCATTAAGGTAATTTGGTTTGGAAGTGCTTGCAGCTTGTTGCAGTGCGAACGAATCAACTCAAAAACATCCGGGTTTTTCTTGTGAGGCATAATGCTTGAGCCGGTCGTCAGTTCATCGGGCAGACCGATAAAGCCAAAGTTTTGGCTCATGAACAGGCAGGTGTCAAAGGCCAGTTTCGAAAGTGTGGCCGCAATGGATGAAATGGCAAAGGCGACTGTTTTTTCCATTTTACCCCGTCCCATTTGGGCATAAACCACATTGTAGTTCATCGAGTCGAAGCCCAGTAGCTCTGTGGTGAGCTCGCGGTTGAGCGGGAATGAAGAACCATAACCGGCTGCTGAGCCCAGTGGGTTTTGGTTGGTAATTTTAAAGGCTGCCTGCAACAGGGTGAGGTCGTCAACCAGGCTTTCGGCATAAGCGCTGAACCAAAGACCAAACGACGAAGGCATGGCTACCTGAAGGTGGGTGTAGCCTGGCATTAGTTGCTCTTTGTGCTTGTCGGCCTTGGCGATCAGGGTGGAAAACAATTCCTGGCTGGCCTCTACCAGCTGGCGGATTTCGTCGCGCGCATAAAGTTTCAGGTCAAGTAACACCTGATCGTTCCGGGAACGGCCACTGTGTATTTTCTTTCCAACATCCCCCAGTTTTTGAGTCAGGAGGGCTTCTACCTGAGAGTGTACATCTTCAACTCCTTCTTCGATGGTGAACTCGCCATTTTCGGCTAATTGGTAAATCGCTTTCATTTCCTGAAGCAGCTGGTCCAGTTCATCCTGCTCTAGTAAGCCGATTGATTGCAGCATTTTGGTGTGGGCCATGGAGCCCAGGATGTCAAACTTAGCCAGGTAAAGATCCAGTTCGCGATCTTGGCCTACGGTGAATTCTTCGATGAGTTTATTTACAGATATACCTTTGTCCCAGAGTTTCATACAATAAAAAATTAGCGAGTTACTTGGTGCTGGTCATCACTGGACAAGCACGAATCAATTTATTCTGTGAAAGAAAGAAACTACAAATTAATTACTTTTTTCCCAATAGTCCTATTCTGGCTTCCTTGAAAAATAGTCTTTCCCCTCAGGCTTGGCCTGGCTTTAAGTTGAAGGATGACGAGCGCGAAGGGTATACATTAATATATAGTATACGAGTTTGCTTGTTAGGTTTCTGCCTGATGGGGTTTCTTCGGAATTGCTTTTAGTGCCATCATAAAGCGGGTGAATTGGAGTGGTTTTTAGCAAATGGGTGGTTTCTATTTGTCTTTTGTGTCATTTTGAATGCTCGAGCAAGGCATGGATGTCTTGGTGTTGTCATTGTGAGTTGAAAAGTGTTAAAATGTCATTTTTCTTGTTGCTTGTTGTCCATTGTGTCTAAAAAACGATATTTTTTCTGTCTACCCCTCCATAATCTGACATATTTCCATAAAAACAATGATTTTTCAAGATTAACCCCCTCCGAAATAGGGGGTTGTGATGTTAATTGAGCATTAAATATGAGGTCAACCCTGTCTGGATTTGGGGTGTGTTCTCGAAATAGGCATACTTTTGAATGAGAGACCACAAAAAATAGGGGGTCATGTTCAAAAAAAGAGACTTTTTCAGAATTACACGCCATAGCAAGTACACACCAAAGTAGATCAAATGAAAAATTGTAAAACCATTAAATTTTAGAATCATGAAAAAATTACGATTACTTCCCGTTTTTGTATTGGCAATAACACTGGCTGGAAATTTACAAGCTCAGGACTGGGATACCGGGGCAGACTTTGTTTCAAGCTATGTGTGGCGTGGAACGAAATTCGGAACAGGTCCGGCTATTCAACCTTGGGCGGAGTATAGTACCGGCGGTTTTGCGCTTGGGGCCTGGGGCTCATACGGGTTTACCGATGATGAAGCGGCGGAGGCTGACTTATATGTCAGTTACGGGTTTGATTTGAGTGAGGGAGCGGCTTTGTCTTTTACGGTTACGGACTATTACTTCCCGGGAACGGATTATTTCAATGGTGATTCCCACTTTTTTGAGACAATGGTTGGACTGGAATTGGGTGACTTCTCTTTCCTGGCGGCTTACATGATTGGCTCGGATGCCACAGATGTGAGCGATGTTTACCTGGAGGCCGGTCTGAACGTTGGAAAACTGGCTTTAACCTTGGGGGCAGGTGACGGGGCTTATACGACAAATGGCAATTTCAATGTTTGTAATATTGGTGTAGGCACTTCGAAAGAAATCAAAATTACAGACTCCTTCTCACTTCCTGTTACCGGAACAGCCATTTTGAATCCTTCTTCTGAGCAGTTTCACATTGTTGTAGGCATTTCATTATAAAACAAAATTCGATAGAGATGAAAAAGATTGAAGCAATTATTAGAAAAACCAAGTTTGATGAAGTGACTGAAGCGCTTCATGAAGCAGGCATTGAGTTCTTCTCTTTCTGGGATGTCCGTGGCGTTGGACAAACCCGGCAAGAGCGCGCTTATCGGGGTGTTGTTTACGATACCAGCACGATTGAGCGGACGATCCTCTCCATTATTGTACGCGATAAAAATGTGGAAAAAACGGTGTTGGCCATTATGCAAGCCGGACGAACCGGCGAGATTGGCGATGGTAAGATATTCATTTCAAACATTGAAGAGTCGTACCGCATACGCACCGGAGAGTTTGGTGATGAGTCCTTATTCATCAAAGGCAAAGAAGAGTAATAACCCTAAAACAAAACAATCATGGATGAAACTTTACAAGGCCTACAAATAGGCATCGACAATATGTGGTTACTGATTGCAGGGTTTATGGTGATGTTTATGCAGCCTGGTTTTGCAATGGTGGAGGCTGGTTTTACCCGCTCGAAGAATACTGCGAACATTTTGATGAAGAACTTGATGGACTTTTCCATTGGCTCCTTGCTCTATTGGTTTATTGGATTTACCCTGATGTATGGAGACTCGCTTGGAGGTTTGATTGGGACACCCGACTTATTCTTTATGAGTGAAGGATTTGGCGAGAACTATTCGGACTATACTGACCTGTTTTTTCAAACTGTTTTTGCCGCAACGGCCGCAACGATTGTGTCGGGGGCCGTGGCTGAACGGACTGAATTTAAGGCTTACCTGATTTTTAGCGTTGTGATTACGATTTTTGTTTACCCGATCTCAGGGCACTGGACTTGGGGTGGTGGCTGGTTGAGCCAGCTGGGGTTTCACGATTTTGCCGGCTCGTCTATTGTGCACTCGGTGGGGGCCTGGTTGGGATTGGCTGGTGCTGCCATCATTGGTCCGCGTATTGGCAAATACGGGAAAGATGGCAAGGCTAAAGCTATTCCGGGACATAACCTGGCCTTAGGCGCTTTAGGGGTTTTTATCCTGTGGTTTGGCTGGTTTGGCTTTAACCCGGGCTCGCAGCTGGCAGCCGCCGGAACCGAAAATGCCGTGGCACTTGGGCACATTGCTGTAACAACCAACCTGGCCGCAGCGGCGGGTGCAGTGGTGGCTATGTTGGTTTCCTGGTTTCGCTACAAGCGGCCGGCGCTTTCCATTTCGTTGAACGGCGCTCTTGCCGGTCTGGTAGCCATTACTGCCGGTTGTGATGCCGTTGATCCGGTGGGGGCCGTTTTGATTGGTACCATGGCTGGAGTGGTGTTGCCTTTTGCGGTTGAGTTTTTTGATAAAGTTCTGAAGATTGACGACCCGGTTGGAGCGATCTCGGTGCATGGTATTAGTGGTGCACTGGGAACCCTGGCCGTTGGCTTGTTTTCAACTTCAGAAGGCTTGTTTTACGGGCATGGCGCCGGCTTGCTGGGAATTCAGGCTATTGGCGTACTTGCCTTCTTTGTTTGGGCGTTCGGATGTGGTTTGGTTTTATTCTATATCCTGAAAAAAGCCAAAATCCTCCGGGTGTCTAAACGCATCGAGGAAGAAGGCCTTGATGTTTATGAACATGGAGAAAGTGCCTACAATTAATAGTTTCTTCAGCCTTCAAAGTCTGTAGCTTTCTCAAGGGTCTGCCTGTCTGGCAGGCCCTTTTCTTTGGCTGTCAATTTTATTCAACTTTTTGCTGAAGTAGCCGTTGGTGTAGTTGAATGATTAAAACCAAACCATGATTGAATTGAAATTTTTTACGGAAACCAATCAGCCAAGCCGGGAAGAAAAGAGCCGGGTGCTGGATTTTTTATACCATCATCTGGAGAATTTTGGAGATCCGAAGAACGACATTGAAAAAGCCATGGATTATGCTTTGAAGGTGTATCCATCGTTTGGCGGTTTTGTACTTGGGGCTTATGATGCCGGGCAGCTAGTTGGGGCAGTGGTGATTAATCAAACCGGGATGAAGGATTATATTCCGGAGAATATTCTGGTGTATATTGCCACGCATAACGAACACCGTGGGCAGGGTCTTGGCCGGCAGTTGATGGAGGCGGCCATTCAGCAGGCGGAAGGAAACATTGCTTTGCATGTGGAGCCGGATAATCCGGCACGTCGCCTGTATGAAAAGCTGGGCTTCAGCTCGAAATATCTCGAAATGCGCTTGCAGAAGAAGTAATTGCTGGTGGGCGGAGTACAGTATCTGGAGTTCAATATTCTGAAAATCCAGAAATCCGAATATCTGACAATCCTTCCTCCGGTTTCCTGTCTCCATTCTTCTCTTGGCCTAATGCGCTTCGCTCTTGGCTCTTTGTGTTTGGTTTTCAGAAATCTGAAAGTCTGAATATCCGACAATCCTTCCTCCGGCTTCCTGTTTCCATTCTCCTCTTCGCCCCATGCCCTTTGCTCTTGGCTCTCTGCCCTTACTTTTTCTTCTCTTTCAAAATTTCCTGCAGGCGATACATCTCATCGCGCAGGCGGGCAGCCTCAATAAAGTCAAGTTCTTTCGCAGCAGCCTGCATTTCTTTTTTCGTTTTTTCAATGGTTTTTTCCAGGGCCTCCGGGCTCATATACTGAACAACCGGGTCGGCTGCAACATCCGGATGACTTGCTCCGCCTGCATATTCTTTCTGCTTGCTGTTGCGGTACTCGTAGCCGATGATTTCGCGTGTGGGTTTAACGATGGCTTTGGGCGTAATGCCATGCTCCTCGTTGTAGCGTATTTGCTTGGTGCGTCGGTAATTGGTGGAGTCGATGGTTTTTTGCATCGAGTCGGTAATCTTGTCGGCATACATAATGACCATGCCGTTGAGGTTTCGGGCCGCACGCCCCGCTGTTTGGGTGAGTGAGCGTTCCGAACGCAGGAAGCCTTCCTTGTCGGCATCGATAATGGCGACAAGCGAAACCTCCGGCAGGTCGAGCCCTTCCCGAAGCAGGTTGATGCCGACCAGCACATGAAAGCCGCCATTGCGCAGTTCTTCCAGAATCTCAATGCGCTCCATCGTGTCGATGTCGGAGTGGATGTAGCGCGTTTTAATCCCCATGTTGATCAGGTATTTGCTGAGCTCTTCAGCCATACGTTTGGTAAGTGTGGTTACCAGTATGCGCTCGTTCTTTTCAATGCGCAGGTTGATTTCATGAATCAGGTCATCAATCTGGTTGGCCGAAGGACGTACGTCAATGATTGGGTCAAGCAGTCCGGTGGGGCGAATGATCTGCTCAACAACCACCCCTTCCGATTTTTCCAGTTCGTAGTCGGCTGGCGTGGCGCTAACATAAAGTGTTTGGTTGACCAGGTCCTCAAATTCTTCAAATTTCAGCGGGCGGTTGTCGATGGCTGCCGGAAGCCGGAACCCGTATTCCACCAGATTGATTTTGCGCGAATGGTCACCCCCATACATGGCGCGGATTTGGGGAATCGTCACATGGCTTTCATCCAGGATGGTCAGGAAATCGTCCGGGAAATAATCCAGCAGGCAGAAGGGGCGTGTGCCTGCCGCTCGTCCATCGAAATAGCGCGAGTAGTTTTCAACACCGGGGCAGTAGCCCAGTTCGCGCATCATTTCCATGTCGTATTCCACCCGTTCTAAAATACGTTTGGCTTCCAATGGCTTTCCGATTTCCTTGAAAAAATCGACTTGCTTAAGAAGATCATCCTGAATTTGGTGGATGGCCGACTTCATGCGTTCCTTGGTGGTGACAAAAATATTGGCCGGGTAGATGATGGCTGTTTCCAGCTCATCAATGGTGGTTCCGTCTGTTGGATCGAAGCTGTAGATTTCCTCAATTTCATCTCCCCAAAAAACCACGCGGATCGCTTTATCATCATAGGCCAGGAAAATATCAATAGTGTCGCCTTTCACCCGGAAGTTCCCCCGCTTGAAGTCGGCTTCATTGCGGGAGTAAAGCGCATCAACCAGCTTATGTAGAAACTGGTTGCGGTTGAGTGTTTCGCCAACGCTGACGCTGGTTACGTTAGCATGGAAATCTTCGGGGTTTCCAATACCGTAGAGGCAGGAAACCGATGAAACCACCACTACATCACGCCTTCCGGACAGCAGGGCAGAGGTGGTACTGAGTCGCAGCTTCTCAATATCCTCGTTGATGGAAAGGTCTTTTTCAATGTACGTATCGGTGGTGGGCAGGTAAGCTTCGGGCTGGTAATAGTCGTAATAAGATACAAAGTATTCCACCGCATTGTCGGGGAAAAACTGCTTCATCTCGCTGTACAGCTGGGCGGCCAGCGTTTTGTTGTGGCTCAGGATGAGGGTAGGGCGCTGCACCTCCTCAATCACTTTAGCCATGGTGAATGTTTTTCCTGATCCGGTTACCCCTAAAAGAGTCTGGTTGCGTTCTCCCTGACGGATGCCGGCTGCCAGTTGTTTAATTGCTTCGGGTTGATCCCCGGTTGGTTCATAGGGTGAAACTACTTTTAAATCCATCTTCTGTCTGTCCTAAATGCTACGTTTCTGAATTGCTGAAAAATGCTCAATTCCTGTTTTAATGCTTCCGTCCTCCGGTTTCCTTTCTCCGTTTTGGCTATTGCCAGTTCAGTTGAAGATAAACCGGAAAGTGGTCGGAAATGCCGCCGTAATAGTTGGGGCCACCGTAGGTCCGGTTGGGCGATACCTGTCCGTTCTTGTTCCGGTATTCCATCCATTCCTGCTGAAAAACTTGTCCCAGCTGGTCGGTAACAATAAATCCTTTTCCGCGAAGTACCGAAGCTGAAACAACCAGGTTGTCCAACATGTTCCAGTTGCCGCGGTAGAAATAACTCCCTTTTTGCTGTTCATCCAGTGGAATCATCAGGTTATAGAGTTCGGCCTGAGTGTTGGGCGCCCGGGCATTCAGCACTTCGGCCAGGCTTTTGTTGTCTGGCTCGTCATTCATATCGCCCATAATGATAATCTTGGCTTCGGGGTCAGCAGCCAACAGCTCGTCCACTTTGGTTTTGAGCGTTTGCGCAGCGACCAGCCGGTTGGGCTGCGATTTTTTTAGTCCACCCCAGCGCGAAGGCCAGTGATTGACAAACAGGTGTATTTTATCCTTTCCCAGCTTGCCATATACGTGAAGGATGTCCCGGGTTTCGAAGCCCGGATCAACGGGCAGGGCTTCGTGATGAATCAGTTTAAATGCACCTCTTCTGAAAAGCAGGGCCACATCAATGCCGCGCTTGTCGGGACTGTCGATATGAACTGTTTGGTATTTGCCCTCAGCCAGCGGAACTGTTGCCGCCAAATCTTCAACCACCTGACGATTTTCAACTTCGCACAGACCAATAATTTCAGGAAGTTCTTCGGGGTTAACCGCCCCAAGCACCCGGCTTAGGTCTTCCAGTTTTTTCGTGTATCGTTCGCTATTCCACTTTTTCTCCGCATCCGGCAAAAACTCTTCATCGTTAATGCCCGGATCATTGATGGTGTCAAACAGGTTTTCAACATTGTAGAAAACAAGGGTTGCCCTTTTGGTCAGCGGGTTAGGTTGACAGGCACTAATGACAAGGACGACAAGAGCAAGTAGAATAAGTTTTGATTTCATCGTTGGCGTTGTTTGAATGTCTGGTTATTGATAAACGGATTTGCCCCTAAAGTTAATCAATCTGCCTGGAGTTGAGTTCCTGTCTTCAAAAGTTCCTGAGTTGGCATCGTTCTCTGCTCCCTGCTCTTTGCACTCTTTACTGGTGATCGGTGAACGGTGAACGGTGATCAGTGAACAGTGGTTGGAACGTTCGTCTTCAATCTTAACGCTTTGCTCCATGCACTCTGCCCTCTGCTCCATGCTTTTTGCCCCACGCTCTTCTTCCTCCCAATCAACTACTCCTGTCCAATGGTTACCTGGTAGTATTGGGTGACGTCCACTACGTGCATGCCGGCGGTTTGGGCGGCTTGAATTCCCAGTACGCCATCTTCAAATACGAGGCAGTCTTTGGGATCAATACCAATCAGCTCGGCACATTTCAAAAAGGTTTCCGGGTGGGGTTTGTGGTGAGTAACATCGTCGGCCGAAACCAGTTTATTGATGTATTGATCGACACCCACCAGGCGCATGGCTTTTTGCGAAATTTGGCGGCCACCACCGGTTCCAACAGCCATGGGCAATTGGCCATGATAGCGACGGATTACTTCCATTACCGGTTCTACCGGACGCGCTTGGTGCATGTTGTCTTCGTATTCCTGTTCTTTGGCATCGCCCATTTCCCGGGGATCGATGTTTTTGTTGAAGAGCTCATTCAGCTTTTCAACAGTTGGGTAGAGCGGAATGCCGGCCAGCTGCTCAAACAGCTCGGTGGTAAAATCGATGCCGTAGCGGGCTGCCGCATTTCTCCAAGCGATGTAATGAATTGGCATGGTATCGGAGATGGTACCATCCAGGTCAAAAATCAGTCCTTTAATCTCCGGGCTTACTTCTATTTTTGCTGTCATGTTAATGTGCTTTCTAAAATGAGCAGCAAAAGTAGCCAAATTCTAATGAACGCCCTTAAGTCCAGCATTACCAAAAAATTAAGAGTTCGGGCCGGGAGGAATGCACGGATGTTGCCTGGGGTGAACGTGTGCGCTATTTTTTGGTGGGTTCGTGGTGTTTGGCGCTTAACTTTTGCATGTCGGTTTTAACGTTCTTAATCATTTTTCCAAAGGCTTTATCCTTTTTGCGTTTTTCGGAAACCGAAAGGTCAAAATGCGCTTGCTCCCGTTCCATCTTCAGGAAATTTTCATAGGCCTGTTCATCCAGTTTTCCTTGTTTGACGGCTTCGGTAACGGCGCAGCCTTTTTCTGAAGTGTGGGTGCAATCGCCGAATTTGCATTGCTGCGCAAGATGCACAATCTCGTCGAAGGTCGCTTCCAAAGCTTGGGCAGCGTCGGTGATTCCGATTTCCCGCATGCCTGGGTTGTCAATAAGGATTCCTCCGCCGGGGAGAATAATCAGTTCGCGGTGGGTAGTAACATGCCGCCCTTTATGGGTACTTGTGCTGATGGAGCTGGTCTTCATGAGGGGCCTGCCCGACAGCTTGTTCATCAGTGTGGACTTGCCAACGCCCGAAGAACCCAGCAAACAATAGGTTTTTCCTTTTTCCAAAATTCCCGTTAGTGAGTCATAACCCGCCATGGTTTCGTTGCTGATGGCCAGGATGGGGCTGTTTTTAATCCGGCGTTTTACGCTTCCCTCAATTTCCTGTAGCCTTGGCGGGGCGATTAAATCGGTTTTGGTCAGCACGATGATTGGGCTGACATTTGACGAGTGGCAGATGGTCAGGTAGCGCTCCAGCCGGTTGATGTTGAAATCGCGGTCGACGGCCTGCACCAAAAAAGCAAAGTCGATGTTGGTGGCAATGAGCTGTTTTTCGCCAAACTTCCCAACGGCTTGCCTGGCAAGTACCGATTGGCGGGGCAGGATGCTGTGAATAAAGGCCAGATTGGTATCGTAGTTGATTAAGGCCACCCAGTCGCCAACGGCAGGAAAGTCCTCCCGACCCTGGGCCGAAAACCGTAAGTTGCCGGTCACCTCGGCTTCGAAATCGCACGTTGCGGTTTTCACCAGGTAGCGTTCCTTGTGTTCGGCAATCACCCGTCCGATTTCAAAATCCTCCAACTGATTGGCTTTCCGTAATTCTTCGATGCTTGCCTTATAGCCCAAGTCTTCCAGGCTGATGTTCGTTGTCATGGGATCGTTGTTTCCCCTAAAAATAGTTGTTTTTGTGCAATAAAGCATAGGTCTGGCAGTCTATTTAGGATTCTGATTTATCATAATAGTCAATAAATCCAAGTAAGTTAGCAAAACAAAACGATAAGTTGGATTATGTTTTTTATGCTGTAGAGCGTGTTGGGGCCCTGTGGAATATTTAGCCGTCCTGTAGCTTTTCTGGTTGTCCTGTAGGTTTTTTTCTGATCCTGTGCCCTTTTTTGTTGTCCTGCACGCTTTTTATGCAATCCTGCAGGGTTTTTTCGGGCCCTGCAGTCAGATTTCGTAATCCTGCGTAGCAGGGAAGGGGGCAAGGGCGCAGGGAGGCATAAATGACAACAGGTCGCCCTGGATGCTTACAGGACGCCTCAAGGGCTTACAGGGAAGGGCTGTTGGGTGAAAGCAGCTTGCCGGCATGTAACTTTTTCGGAAAGGGAGGGTAAGCTTTCAAGAGGTGGTTCTACTTGCTTTTCCGAATCCTGTTCGTTGCAGAAGTGTGCTGCCTGAGTATTCAATACCAGTAATTTCCCAAAAAAGAAAGGAGCAATTTATGAAGTATGTCATGCGCGTGAAGTGGCCCACAGCCGCGAGTAGCAACGACCTGTTGAAAGACCCTAAGTTCGGCGAAAAGATGAAAGCGCTTTTGGCCGAAGTGAAAGCGGAAGCTGCTTATTTTACAACCCTTTGCGGAAGCCGGGGCTGTTTTGTGGTGGTGAATATGGATGATGCTTCGCAAATGCCTGCAGTGGCTGAGCCGTTTTTTATGTGGCTTCATGCGGAGATTGATTTTTACCCGGTAATGACTCCGGAAGACTTGGGCAAGGCCGGTGCGGCCATTGAAAATGCGATTAAAAAATGGGGATGATGCCGGGGGCTGCATAGCTAAATACCGGGTTTTGGATCGGGGCTAAGCAAGTTGCTGTGCTTCCCTTGGTGAAAAAGGACAACTGGATGAGAGGTTGCCCTTTTTTTTTGGCCGGATGTTTAGGATCACCAATGAAAAAGGCCGCCCGTGGGGGCAGCCTTTTCCGAAAAAACGGAAGAATCCGTTTTTTCTTTTAATGCTTAAAAGTTGATTGCTGTTCCTTCGAAACAAGCCTGGTAAATGGCTTTGATTTCTTCAGCCTTGGGTACCCGCGGATTAAACAAGGTACAGGGATCTTTCAGGGCATTTTCGGTTAGCTGATCCAAGTGTGCGGCCCACGCTTGTTCGTCAATGCCATACTCCTTGATGGATGAAATGGTACCTACCTTGCTGCGCAGGGCGGCAATTTCCTGAGCCAACTCTTCAGCATTTGTTTTGCCCAATACGGCAGCCAAGTCGTTGTACTTGTCGGTTACCTGGCTGTTGAAGCGAATAACGTTCGGCATCAGAATCGCATTGGCACACCCGTGAGGAATGCCAAAGGTGCCGCCCAGTTGGTGCGACATGGCGTGGACAATGCCCAGCCAAACGTTGGTGAAGGCCATGCCTGCCATACAGGATGCGTCGTGCATAGCTTGGCGGGCTTCCTCATTTTGGGGCTCGTTAACGGCCGTTGGCAGGTAGTTGAAGATCAGGTCGGTGGCGTTTTTAGCCAAGGCGTCGTTGTAGCGGTCAGCAATGTTCGACACATACGCTTCCACGGCATGGCTCAGCGCGTCCAAACCGGTGTTGGCGGTTACATGCGCTGGCATCGACTTGCAAAGCTCTCCGTCAACAATGGCAACATCAGGCGTCAACTCGTGCGATACAATGGGGTGTTTGGTGCCTTTTTCGGTGTTGGTAATCACTGCCAGCCCGGTAATTTCGGTACCGGTTCCACTGGTTGTTGGAATGGCGACAAAGATTGCTTTGTTGCGCAGGGGCTTTACGGCAAACGGCTGAGCCAGCTCTTCCAGTTTCGAGTCCGGGTACTCGTAATACACCCACATGGTCTTCGCGGCATCAATGGCCGAGCAACCTCCCAGCCCGATGATTACATCCGGTTGTTCCTGGCTGAAAAACTGAGCACCTTTCAATACGGTTTCAATGGAGGGGTCAGCTTCAACACCTTCAAACACAACCGAGCTGATGTTGGCTTCGGCTAAATAGGCCTGAGTGCGCTGCAGGGCCCCATTCTTTTTTACTGAGCTTCCGCCGATCACAATCACGGCTTTTTTACCTTTTAATTCTTTTACATTTTCGAGACTTCCAATTCCATGGTAAATCTCCTTGGGAACAATAAATTTTGCCATCTTACTTTCTACTTTAATCTATTCGTTTGGGGAATTTCCGATTGAGGAAGAGTTCCCTTGTTTTTTCGAATACAAAAGTAGTCTGACTGTCAGTGACTGGCGATATACATTTAGGGCTGTTTGATATAAATTTGGGTGAGGCGTTTCTGCAAGTCTGAGGGACTGCATCCGGCTTTCTTCTGAATAAACTTGTTCAGGGCCGAGGGGGAGTCAAACTTGAGCTGGTAGGCAATTTCCTTGTGGGTCAATCCGGAGAAGGCCAGCAGGTGTTTGGCTTCCTGAAAAATGCGTTCGTGAATGACCTGCAAGGCCGTGATTCCGCCATAGGTTTTGGATAGGGCGTTTAATTTTTTGGGGGTTACGTCCAGCAGGTCGGCAAATTCGCTCACCAACCTTTTCTCTTTAAAGTGAAGGTCGACCAGATTGGAGAAGGCATAATACAAGTCTGACTCGGAGGTTTCCTGTTGCGACAGTTCTTTGGTCTTGCTGTAGTCCATCAGTTTCAGCAAAATCACCTTGATTAAATGCCTGATTTGTTCTTTGCCCAGCACATTCAAATCGTTGAAAAGCGATTGGATGAGCTGGAAAAGGAGTTGGATTTCGGTAAACTGACTTTCGCTTAGCTTCAGGAAGTTGAGCCTGTTTTTTAAGTCCACACAATAGGCCCGTAGCTCTTTGCGAAGCATTTCGGAACAAAACAATTCTTCGTTAAACATGATGACATGCCCTTGTGCGTCGGCACTTCTGTTGAATTGGTGGGTCTGATGGGGAAACACGACCGACACACAGCCGGGATGGTAGTTGTAGCTTGTAAAGTCGATGGTGTGTGTGCCTTGCCCTTGTTGATACAGGTATATTTCGTAGTAGGCGTGCCGGTGAGCCGAGCGATTGTCGTAGGGAGGGGTGTGGTTGAGTTCCTCCATATTGAATAGTAAGCAAGGCATACCGTCTTTAAAATAAGTGTCGAGTGTGTAAGTTGTATCCATTGTCAGTTGTGTTAAGAGCCCGGTGCTTCGGTTAGTCATCCATTAAAACGAGTACGGTCAGGCAATTGTTGCACCCGGAAGAGGTTGGGAAGAGATGGTTTGTTGGGCAGTCCTCCTTCAGGACTTGAGAATGATGGGATGGCGAAGAGCTGCCCAAAATAAACGAGGGCTTAACCTTGCGGTAAGCCCTCGATGCTTGTAATTGAAAATGAGTTATTTGCTGGTTTCTTTTTCAGAAAGCTTGCAGTTGAAAACCTTTAGTTCATCAATCTGGAAGGTTTCTTTGTTCGTTTCAGAGCCTAAGTGTCGGAGTGGGAATACCAGCGTTTGGATGCAGGCCATTTTGTCTTTCCCTTCGTTGAATTCCTGCATTTTTCCTTCCAAGCGCTCCAGTTGTTGGTCATTCACAAAAAGAGAGGTCCCTTTGTGGTCGCCTTCAATGACTATGTTGGTCCATTCGTTTTCCGGAACCGTGTAGTCAAAGTTGAAGGTGTACCCATCGCGTGAGAAGGCCAGCTTGCCGGTTTCAGCATCACTCAACCAAAGTTTGGCGTTGGGTGATTCAAAAAGCACGGTTCCGGGCAGGGCCTGATCTCGTTTGATGGTCATGCTTACCGTGTAGTTGTAGCCAATTTCATCAATGGGCAGTTGAACCACCGATCCTTTGGACAGCTGCAGTGCCTGGCTGTTTGTGCTGGGAACCGTTTTGGATTGTTTGCCGGCACGGGCATGATAGGCATTGGCCGACCGGTCCTGAATTTTTTTGTTGTTGAAGGTATAGTGTAGCACCAGCTCGCTTTTCGAGGCTACTTGTCCTGCCAGGTTAACCCCGGGTGCTTCGCTCAGCTTGGTCGCTTTCGACTGGAACTGGTCGAAGCTTAGTGCGGTGCTGTTGCCCATCCACATTTTTTGCGACAAGACTTTCATGGAATTCAGTGCGCGATGATGCACATCTTTTTCCGAAATACCATTGCCAACATGGTCGTTCCAAACGGCAAACTTTCCACCTAAAATCTGCGGGTGTCCAAACGGAAATACTGCCTTCCCGATCTGAACCGGTTCCCAGTTCTCATAAAGGTATTGGTCGTTGAGGTAGTCGTAGTAATAGCCGGCAGCCGGAACAATGTAAACCAGTCCGTCCGGAATGCTTACCAGGTCGTAGCCCAGTTCAATCATGTCGGCCGGGTTGGCGTAACCGTTGTACCAGGCATCCATAATGACATTCTCCGATTTAACCGGCGTGCTTCCTTTGGCGTGTGTTAAAGCTCCCCAAACACGGGCTCTTTTCCCGAACGACTCCACATACCGAATGTACCGATCGGTAAAGGCACGGAACTTTTCAGCTACTTTATTGGAGTACTCATCGGTTCCGATATGGACCTCGTTTCCAATGAAAACCGGATTTGGTCCCTCCAGGTATTCCTTGAAAAGAGCATCCATGAACTCATAGGTTTTGGGATTGTCAAGATCAAGGTGGTCGCGGCCAAATTCCTCGCTTCCCAACTCCTGGTTGTAGTGGTAAAAGGCCAGGGTGTGTGCCGGAGCATCAATCTCAGGGACAATGTTCACGCCGTATTGCTGAGCCAGTAATTGCAGATCGATAAATTCTTTTTTACTGTAATGACCGTCTTTGGCGGTAAGGCCGGGGAATGTGGTGCTTTCAAGGCGGAAAGCCGAATAGGTGCTGTCCCAGTCGTGGTTGAAGAACTGTTTAAATCCGTTGTCGTTCAGGTGAATCTGAAACTCATTCATTTTATAATACGACATGAATTTGACGTAATCGCGAAGAAAATCGGTGGTGAAAAATTTGCGGGCTACATCGAGCATAAAGCCCCGGCGTTCGTATTTTGGGTAGTCGCGGGCAAGGCCTTTGGGAATACGGTCCGATTGTTCCAACAGCTGCAGCAGTGTTCTGGTTCCCCAGAAACAGCCTTGGCTGGTGTTGGCTTTTAGGCTTATCCAGTCCTTAATCTCCAGTACATAGCCTTCATCGCCTATGGTTTTTTCTTCGTTGTTGAGGGAAAGGAAGATGTTGCCTTTCTTAGGAAGCTTGTAGCGGATCTTCATTTTTTTACCGAAGAGTTCCGCGTAATCGCCGGCCAGTGTTTCGGCTACCTCCTGCAGTTCCGACTTGTATTGTGGATCTACGGCAAGCTCCATTTTGTCGGAAATAAGAAATTCTCCTTCGTGTCCCAGCCATTCGCGAAGTGCGGGAACCACAAAGGGTTTCGGATTTGATTGATCCGTGTTTTGGTAGCGTCCCGGAATAAGTACCGGAATGGAAGGCACATCGGTTTTATTGCCTTGTTGGTCGCTTAATACATAGTAAAGATGAACTTTGGTATCGACCAGTGGCGAAACAATTGAACCATCAGCTGCAACTACCGGAAGACAATCGGAACTAACCAGTTTTAGGTTTAGATCGGAAGGTACTTTCGGGTTGTTAATCGATTGGTCGCCTTTGGCAGGCGAGCTTAGCTGAATGGTTGAGGCGACTTCTTTTAGTCGGGCCATTGAAGTTGAATCAGCGCTTGACGCTGTGTTTGCATGGGCGGCTGAAAATAAAATACAACCAAGTGCAAAGAGTGTAATTTGTTTGAGCATGATTTGAAATAATTATTGGGGTAAAATTTCATAAGCGTGCAAAGATAATTATTCTGTTGAGCTCTCAAGATTCGGCCTGTTGGGGAGAGCAGAGGGCGGAGAGGAAAGAGGAGAAGGGAAACGGGAGAAAGGTTGCCGGATACAAGGATATTCAGACTCTGGATTTTTCAATGCTAGATACAAAATAGCAAATAGCAGAGAGCATAGCGGAAAGCGCAAAGAGGAGAGTGGAGGCAGGAGCCAGGAATCGGGAGAAAGGAATTTTGGATGTTCAGGTTTTCGGAAGTTGAAAGTCGACCAAGGCTTCCATCTTTTGTGAAGGGATGGAAGCCTTGGGGACAGCTTATTTCCTTAAAATATCTATTTCGCCACCAACTCCAAGTCTTATAATGCTTGACGGGCTTTTCGGAGTGGTGTCATCCTGTCGGTATTCTACCACATAGTCAACTGCATCGATAATCTCCGGGCTAATTTCATCAAAAAAGGCGGGCGAAACCTCGCCGCTGATATTGGCCGAAGTAGAAACCAGCGGTTTTTTGAAACGCTGAATCAGCTGGCGGGTAAAATCCTCGGAAGTCAAGCGTATGCCAATGCTTCCATCGGCGGCCACCAGGTTTTTAGCCAGGTTTTTGGCTCCCGGATAAATGATGGTCAGTGGCTTGTCGCTCACTTCAATCAGGTCATAAGCGATTTCAGGGACTTCTTCCACATAGCGGCTCAAAAAATTAATGTTCTCCATGAGCACCAGCATGCTTTTGGAGTCTTCCCGTTTTTTGAGCTGGTAAATACGCGACACCGCTTCTTCGTTGGTGGCATCGCAGCCAATTCCCCAAATGGTATCGGTAGGGTACAGAATAATTCCCCCGTTTTGCAGCACTTCCAGTGCTTTTTTAAGATCGTTATGCATGGTCTAATTCTTTATAAAGGGTCATCAATTGTTGGGCATAAGCCTTACCGGTAAAACGTTCGGCATTTAACTGGCCTTTAAAAATCAGCACATCACGATAGGCTTTATCCTTACTGATCTGCTGGATGGCCTCGCTGATTTCCTTGTATTTTTTCGGATGAATGTAGTGCGCGCCATCACCTCCTGCTTCGGGCATACTGCTGATGTTGGAGGTAATCACCGGGCAGCCACAGGCCTGTGCCTCGGCAATGGGGAGGCCAAATCCTTCAAAAACCGAAGGGTAAATCATTAGTTCAGCCAGCTGGTAAAGCCGGCTCAGGTCGGTATCATTGACTTCCTGCAAGAAAATAAGCTGATCGCCCAGCTTCTGAACCAAAGGTTTTAAGTGGTTCAGGTAATTGGTTTTTTTACCAATAACGACCAGTGGCGTTCGGGCGTTTAGCTTGTTGAGGGCTTTCAGAATGGAAGCCAGGTTTTTCCGGGCTTCAAGGGTGCCAACCGTAAGCATGAAATGCGGAGGAAGCGCCAGTTTCTTTTGAGTTTCCAGCAGTTCCTGTTTGCTGGACTTGGTGAAATAGATGGGCTTGATGGCCTGGTAAATCACCTTGATTTTGGCTGGATCAGCTCCGATAAACTGAATCAGGTCATTTTTGGTTTGCTGACTGATAGCGATGATTTTATCGGCTGCCTGGCAAGCGTGCTGCACCTTCCGAAGATAGATCTTTCGGTCAGCCATGTTGTAGAACTCCGGGAATCGCATAAAGATGAGATCGTGCATGGTGACCACACATTTGATTCCGGTTTGTTCAATCCCCCGGGGAAGCTCGTGGCTGAGGCCATGGTAAATGTCGAGTCCGGCAGCTTCTGCTAGTCCGGCAATTTTATAAGTGCGCCATAACGATTTGAGGATGGACCACCAGGCTTGTGGGTAAATGATGGTGGCTCTTTCCGGTGCCTGAAATCGTTCAATATCAACATCGGGTGTGAAAAGAAAATAGTTGTTTTTCGGGTAGAAATCCGATAGCGAAAGAATGGTGTTCCGGCTGAAATGGCCCAGTCCGGCATCATTCAGAAACGCCCTTTTCGCGTCAAACCCAATGTTTAGTTTATTATCCATGAGGCTAAAAATACAAATTCAGACTCGACCTGAAGGTTAATTAGCTATTAAAAAAAAGCCGGAAACAGGCATGCTTCCGGCTTATGTATTCGTGCTCTGTTATTTAGAGACCTTTTTTGTGAGCTTACTTAACCAGTTTTGAAATTGTCCGGAACTCAGCTGCAGCTGCAGAACGGGTCAATTCAAATAAAATGGATTCGTAAGAAGTCATCATAATACCCTCGTGGCGGAAGCGTTCCGCAGCAAGGTCAACGTTATCCAGCGAGCGGGATGAAACACAATCCATCACCACCACCGGGTTGTAACCCGACTCTTTCAGGTCAATGGCAGTTTGCAACACGCACACATGGCTTTCAATGCCACAGATGATAACATTTTTGGCTTCCAGTGTTTGGAGCTGTTCGCTCACCGCTGTTTCGTCACAGCAGCTGAAATCACGCTTTTCAATCGGTTTAAAGTCGGTAATGAGCGCGCTGATCTCCGGAATGGTTTCTCCCAGTCCTTTGGTGTACTGCTGGGTCACAAGCAAGGGAATCTGAAGGGTTTGTAACCCTTCAATCAAAATTTTACAATGGGCGGTCAGTGTTTCGTTTTCAGCCATGGCTGGCACCAGTCGTTCCTGAATGTCGATCACTAATCCTACGGTATTTTCTCTTGTAATGCGCATGGTCTATTTTTTATTTTGAAGAAGCCGTGCCTGTGTGCGGGATTTGTCCCCCAGGTAGCCACCGTGGTGACGCTTGGCGTAATCTTCGTTTGTAAATCCAATTTTTTTCATCAACAGCACCACCAAAATATCACCAATAACGGTCATGGTTGTGGTGGATGTGCTGGGCGTTAAACCCAAGGCACAAACTTCATCCGGGTTGCCGGTGAAAAGAACGGCATCGGCCAGTTGAGCCAGTTCGCTGTCAGGGTTTCCGGTAATTACCACAATCGGAATATTCTCATACAGGTTGTCGGCCAGGTTGACCAGTTCCACAATCTCCCGGGTTTTTCCGGAATTGGAAATTAACAACAACACATCGTTGGGCTGAACAACTCCCAAGTCGCCATGCTGCGCATCGCTCGGGTGCAGAAATACGGCCGGCGTACCGGTTGAGCTAAACGTAGTGGCAATGTTTAAAGCAATTTGTCCGGCTTTCCCCATTCCGCTGGCTACCAGCTTACCTTGTTTTTGGTGAACACATTTTTCAATAATCCGAATAGCTTCTTCATATTGGTCGGTAACAGGAATGTTGGCAATGGCATCGGCTTCCTGCTTAATCAGTTTGATAACTTCCTCTTTCATTTTTTCTATGTTGTGCTTTGGCGTTTTTTTATCATGAAGTGCTCATGAAACAGAACACTTGAAATTTGTGCGCCCAAAATTACAGTTATTTTTAGCTTTTGCCAATGAGCCTGACACTTTTAAGGAGCCTTACGGCATTTCAATAGGCATCTTTCTCTTGGAGGCAGCACTGCTGTTGGCTTAACACCCCTTTCTTTTATGGGCTGCCACTCCTTATTGACGGCTTATTGCCCTGCCTGGCAGATGGCTTCTGATGAAAAATACTACCGAAATAATGCTCCGGGTCGCGATGTTTTGTCTTGGAACTTTTGTACAAACAATTCAGTAATGCGGGTGTTTATATGTTTTAAAATAGCTAGTGACTATGAGTGATGTACTTCCATGCCACTGGATATTTTGATACATTTAAACCAAGCAAGAATTTTCTAACCTTTTTTAATAAATACTTTATGAAGATACACGAATATCAAGCCCGGGAAATCTTCAAGAAATACGGCCTTCCGGTACCGAACGATGTGCTTTGCCATTCGGTAGAGGAAGTAGAAAAAGCAATGGCAAAGAAAGACGACATGGTTGTTGTAAAAGCTCAGGTGCTTGTTGGCGGACGCGGAAAAGCCGGCGGAGTAAAACTGGCTAAAACCAAGCAGGAAGCCGTAGATGCAGCTCGCCAAATTCTGGGGATGGACATCAAAGGCTTTACGGTAGAGAAGGTTTTGCTGGCTGATGCTGTCGACATTAAAAAGGAATTTTATGTTGGTCTGATCAATGACCGGAATACCAAGTCGGTCACCCTGATGGCCAGTGCCGAAGGGGGAGTGGAAATTGAAGAAGTGGCTAAGAATACGCCGGAGCTGATCCATAAATTCCCCATTGATCCCTTGACGGGCTTACTCGATTTTCAGGCCCGTGCCATTGGAATGAAGCTGTTTGGCGACGTCAAACTGGCCCGCAAGGCAGCCGACATTATGCAAAAGCTATACACCCTGTTTGTAGAAACCGATGCGACTATTGCAGAAGTCAACCCTTTGGTGCTAACCCCCGATCAGAAGATTTGGGCCATTGATGGCAAGATGAATTTTGATGATAATGCCTTGTATCGTCAACCGGAAATTGAAGCCATGCGCGAAGCCGATGAAGATGAGCTGAAAGAGATTGATGCTCACGAAAAAGGCTTGTCTTATGTGAAGCTTGATGGCAACATTGGCTGTATGGTAAATGGGGCAGGACTGGCGATGGCTACCATGGATATGATTAAGCTTTATGGTGGCGAACCAGCCAACTTCCTGGATATTGGCGGAAGTTCCAACCCGCAAAAAGTGGTGGATGCCATGAATATCCTGACTTCGGACAAGAATGTGAAGGCAGTGATGATTAATATTTTTGGCGGAATTACCCGTTGCGATGACGTGGCGCGTGGCTTGATCGAAGCGCTGGACACCATTGGATCCAAGATGCCTATTGTGGTGCGTTTGTCGGGAACCAATGCCGAAGAAGGTTTGGCTTTGCTGAAAGAAAAAGGATTGCCGACTGTGCAAACCATGAGTGAAGCGGCCAAAAAAGCGATTGAGTTAAGTCGAATTCAGGAATCTTAAAAAATCGAAACCATGAGTATTCTCGTAAATAAAGATACAAAACTGCTGGTGCAGGGAATAACCGGCCGTGACGGACAATTTCACGCCGGCCGTATGAAAGCATATGGAACCAATATTGTAGCCGGAACATCGCCCGGGAAAGGCGGTCAGGTCGTTGATGGCATTCCGGTTTTTGATACAGTCGCTGAGGCTGTCCAGGCAACAGGTGCCAATACATCAATCATTTTTGTGCCGGCCCCCTTTGCTGCCGATGCCATTCTGGAAGCTTCTTACGCAGGCATTGAGTTGGTGGTGGCGATCTCCGAAGGAGTTCCTATTCAGGATATGATTCGGGTAACCTCAGTCATTGAGCGCAACGGAACCAAGTTAATTGGCCCCAACTGCCCCGGACTAATTACGCCCGATGAGGCGCTGATTGGGATTTTGCCGGGCATGATCTTCAAAAAAGGAAACATCGGGTTGATGTCGCGCAGTGGCACCTTGACCTATGAGGTGGTCAATATGTTGACAAAAAATGATATGGGGCAGAGCACGGTTGTTGGAATCGGGGGAGACCCGGTAGCCGGCTTGTACTATATTGATTTGCTGGAGATGTATGAAAATGATCCTGAAACCGAAGCCGTGGTGTTGATTGGCGAGATTGGTGGCGATGCCGAAGAGCAGGCTGCTGAGTACATTGCCAAACACATGACCAAGCCGGTGGTATCGTTTATTGCCGGACAAACCGCACCACCCGGAAAACGAATGGGACATGCCGGAGCTATTATTTCAAGTGGCTCAGGAACGGCCGAAGAAAAAATCAAGGCTTTTGCCAAGGCCAACGTGCCGGTAGCCAAAGAGCCTTCCGAGATTCCCGGATTGTTAAAAGAAAAGTTGGCTAAGGTCAACGCCTAAACAAAAATCCCGCTGGAAGGCGGGATTTTTTGTTTCTTAAAAGGAATCTTATTGAGGTCGCTTTTGATTTTCACGTTCAAAATCTCTATACCTGCATTTGTTTGGATAATCCTAAAAGGGGAATCAGTTATTCTGATGAAGAAGAATGATCTGCTTGAAATGGATTGTTCTTTTTTTATTTGTCTATATGATTGCGATTGGAGTTGACTGCGTGCGTAAAATTGTGCAAACAATTTCAAAAAGTATGGGTCCGCTAAGTAATCATTTTCTATTTTTGGCCAAAATAATCCAAAATGACCATGGCTAACTTCAATGGACTGAAGCTTCGGAATAAACTCCGGCTTCTGAGTCTTTTTTCTATTCTAAGTTTAATTGCTTTAGGCTTTGTATCCGACTATTTTTACAACACAGGGAAGGCTCTCAATTTGATTATTAACCTGGAGCGGGTTCATAACAATACCTTTCATGAAGGTATTGAGGATTTTTATCGCTACCAGCTTTCACAGGACGAGGAGTGGTTGGATGAGGCAGTTAGAAAAATGGAATTGGCGAACCAAATGTCCCATAACTTCAGTCGTATCGATGAATTGGCTCTTTTACCCAATAGCCAGTTTGTTGATAGTATCTATCAGAATTTTCAGGAAGCTTATATGGGCGACCGGGCAAATGCTGAACTAATGGCAAGCCGGGTTAAATTGCTATTGGCACTTGATTCAGATAAGTTGGATGAAGCTCAGCAAATCACTCGAAGAGGCTATGAACTGGGAGAGCAAATTCAAAAGGAAGTGTTGGCCTACCGATTTAACACGGACCAAGCAACGAAAGCTGAAATTACGGACGACTTGGCACAAATGAGGGGCTTTTATGGTGATTTTGCCCAAGCTATTTCTTCTTTAAATACCATGGCAAATAACTTGTTGTTGGCTGGTATTTTGCTGATCGTGCTAGTGCTGGTTGTTATCGTATTTGCGGCATCCGAGTGGATTAGTCGCTCTATAACCAAGCCAGTGCAAGAAATGGTTGAAAAATTTGGAGAGATTGCCAAGGGTGATCTCACAGCCGAGCTGGCGATCCAAGCCAATAATGAGATTGGTGAGCTGGCCAACTCATTCAGGGAGATTCAAAACGGATTTCGTGAGGTGATCAACTACACCAAAAACGTGGCGAATGGCAATTACAGCACTCAGATTGTTCCTCGGTCTTCCAAAGATGAATTAAGCCAAGCGCTGAATAAGATGGTGGACGAACTGCGGGAAGCGCAGGAAAGGACAGCCAAGGATTCGTGGTTTAATGCCGGAATTAATTCAATCAATGAAAAACTCCGGGGCAACCAGCAACCGGATGAAATTTCATCCAAAGCACTTACCTTTCTGATGGAGTTCCTGCATTCTCAGTTGGGGAGCATTCATATGTACGATCCGGATTACAAGTTTTTGACCTTGCTCAGCTCCTCAGGATTCGATCCGCAGAAACTGAAAAGCAAAATCAAACTGAACGAAGGAATTATTGGTCAGGTGGCTGCATCGGGAGAACGTGTTATTCTGAATGATATCCCGGATGAATCTTACCTCACTTACTCGTCTTCGGGACAGTTTAAGCCCAGCCAGGTGGTGGTGATTCCGCTGCTTTTCAACGAAATACTTATCGGAACACTGGAGTTGTCTTCGCTCACCGCTTATACGTCATTGGAACTGGATTTTCTGCAACAGGCATCTAAAATTCTGGCCATCTACCTCAATTTGTCTGAGAATGTGTTAAAAACCAACGAACTACTGCAGAAGACACAGGATCAGGCTAGTGAGCTGCAAGTACAGCAGGAAGAGTTGCGGGTGGCCAATGAGGAGCTGCTGGAACATACCAAGGTGTTGACCGATAATGAGAAAAAGCTGCAGGTACAGCAGGAAGAACTTCGGGTGGCCAACGAGGAATTGGAAGAGCGAACCCGCCAGTTGGAACTTCAGAAAGAAGATATTAGTTTAAAAAATAATGAGTTGATAGAAACTCATGATCAGCTGGAGGCCAAAGCCAAAGAGCTTCAGCTAGCCAGCCAGTATAAGTCCGAGTTTTTAGCCAACATGTCGCATGAGCTGCGGACACCGTTGAACAGCCTGCTGATTTTATCGAGTCTGTTGTCGGCCAATAAAAAAGGCAACCTGACGGAAGATCAGGTTCAGTCGGCCAAAATTATTCACAAAAGTGGAGCCGATTTGCTGCACTTGATCAACGAGGTTCTGGACTTGTCGAAAATTGAGGCTGGCAAGATGACTGTTGACATGGATTTCGTTCAAACGATTGATTTGAAGGAAGAAGTGTTGATGAGTTTCAAGGCCACAGCCGAAGATAAAAAACTGGCTTTTGAGGTGCTGATTGAGGCGGGCTTTCCCAACGAAATCAGGACTGACAGGCATCGCTTAATGCAAGTGTTGAAAAACCTGCTTTCCAATGCGTTCAAGTTTACCAGCCAGGGGCAAGTTGCGGTTTATTTTATGGGGAGTTGTCCGCAAACACAGTTCCGGTCAGCCGAACTTCAGCCAGAAAACACTTGCTGCATTCAGGTCTCAGACAGTGGGGTAGGGATTCCGGCAGAGAAGCTGGAGGCCATCTTCGAAGCGTTTCAGCAGGCTGACGGAAGTATTTCCCGCAAATTTGGAGGAACGGGGCTGGGCTTGTCCATTTCGCGCGAACTTATACGCATGCTTGGTGGCGAAATTCAGTTGGAAAGCCAGGTTGGCAAAGGCTCTGTGTTTTACGTCTATTTGCCTGTTCATGCCGGAATGGACGCCATTTCGGAGCCGGTGAAATTTGCTCAGCCGAAAGTGGCCAATATTCAGGAAGCATCAGAAACAATTCCGGTAAGTCACCCAATTTCGGATCCGATACTTACGCCTTTTATTGACGATGACCGAAATGATTCCCTGAACGGGCAGACCGTTCTGGTCATTCACCCATCCAAAGCGCAAGCCGAGAAGTTTTTACAGCAAGCCCGGGCAAAAGATTTTCGTGTGATTGCCGCAGCTAATATTCCGGATGGAATTATTCTGGCGGAGAAATTTCACCCCAAAGCCATTATGTTGGCGGTAGAGTTTGCCAACACCGCCGATGCTGATTATCAAAAACTGAAAAAACACCGGCTGTTAGGGAAACTGCCGGTTCATGTAATTACGCCTATTGACTACAACGAGTCGGAAGAACAAGGCGAGCTGAAAACCCTTGAGACCATAGAATTCGCTGACGCATTAAAGTCGCTTGACAGCCATTTTGCGTCTCCGCTAAAACGAATGCTGATTGTGGAAGATAATGCTGTGACGCGCAGTGTGATTAAAACCATGCTGTTTGATCTTGACCTGGAAATCAGTGAGGTGGAAATGGCGCACGAAGCATTCGATCTATTGAGCCGCGAGACCTTCGACTGTGTGATTCTGGACTTGGGCTTGCCCGATTACTCCGGCAAGGCGTTGCTCGAAAAACTGAAAGAGCACAAAATTGCCATACCGAAAGTGATTGTGTACACCGGCAAAGAAATGTCGCAGGAGGAAGTGCGTGAGTTGAATGCCTATACTGACACCATTATTTTGAAAGGTATTAAATCCGATGAACGGTTGATGGACGAAGTAACCTTGTTTTTGCATCAGGTTTCCAGACAGATTCCGGGAAAGAAAACGAAGCCGGCCATCACCAATGAGGAAGCCCTTTTTAAAGGGAAAAAGATTATGGTTGTTGACGATGATATTCGCAATGTGTTTGCGTTGGGGCAAATTCTTGAAGAGCGGGAAATTGAAGTGGTTGATGCCGAAAACGGGCAAGTGGCCATCGACTTGCTGCAAGAGGATCCTCAGGTCGACTTGATTTTGATGGATGTGATGATGCCTGTTATGGATGGGTATCAGGCCATGCACATTATTCGCAACACGCCCAAAATAAAAGATATTCCAATCATCTGTCTAACGGCTAAAGCCATGAAAGAAGATCATGAGAATGCCTTGAAAAACGGAGCCAATGATTATTTGTCTAAGCCATTGGATGAAGGAAAATTATTTTCCATGCTTAAAATTTGGCTTTACAGAAATTAAAGATTTTTAGACTGCTGGCGAGGCATGGCTTTCGAATAACTGGCGGGCTTATTGAAGATAAATTGTAAATTACATGAAACCAAAAATTCTGATTGTCGACGATCTGGTTGAGAATCTCATTAGCCTGGAGGCTGTTTTAGAGGATTTTGATAGTGATATTTTTCGGGCGTATTCAGGAGAAGAAGCACTGAAATTAAGTTTGAAAGAGGAATTTGCGCTTGTAATCCTGGATGTTCAGATGCCCGGGATGAATGGATATGAAACCCTGGAGATGATGCGCCAACGTAAGAAGACCAGGTACCTGCCTGTTATTTTTGTTTCTGCCATTCATCAAAGTGATTTGCACATTATCAAGGGCATCGAAACCGGTGCAGTCGATTTTATCCCCAAACCCATTATTCCTGATATTTTGAAGGGGAAAGTCCAAGTTTTTCTCGACCTGTACTTGCAGCGAGCCAAGCTGGATTACCTGCTCGGAGAAATGGAAAAGGCCAATCTGAATCTGAAAATAGCCAAAGACAAAGCTGAGGAGGCTACACGAACCAAGTCCATGTTTCTGGCCAATATGTCGCATGAAATACGTACGCCACTCAACGGTGTGCTTGGGGTTTCCAAGTTGTTGCAAAAAACGGATTTAAACGATGATCAGAAAGAACTGCTCAATATTGTGACCAATTCGGGTGAGAATTTGATGTTGATTATCAACGATATTTTGGACTTCTCAAAAATTGAATCCGGGCAGATTCAGCTTGAAATGATTGACTTCAATTTAAAAGAACTGGTTGAGAATGTCTTTCAGCTGATGAAGTTTAAAGCCATTGAAAAAGGCATTCAATTTAAGTACGCTATTGGCGATGATGTGCCGGAAAGGCTTTGCGGAGATCCTTTACGGATTAACCAGATTTTGATGAACTTGGTCAATAATGCCATTAAGTTTACCCACCAAGGGAAAGTCGAAATTTGTATTGAATTAGTGGATTGGCACGAATCCATGGCACGAATTTTATTCCGGGTTATTGATACGGGAATTGGTATTTCGGAGGAAGGCAAGCTGTTGTTGTTTAAAGAGTTTTCTCAATCGGAAACATCCATCACGCGAAAATATGGCGGCACAGGATTGGGGTTGGCCATTTCACAAAACTTGGTGTGCCTGATGAATGGCGAAATAAATGTGAACAGTGAACTGGGGCAGGGAGCTGAGTTCTGGTTTCGTCTTCCGTTAAAAAAAGCGGCTTGCCCGGGGTTAGAGTTGGAAAGGCAGGATGTACAGCATCAAGCTGATTTTCGCATTTTGCTGGCAGAAGACAACGCCATTAATCAGCGGGTTTGTGAGCTTAGTTTAAAACAACTGGGCTACAAATGCGACATTGCCAACAATGGGCAGGAGGCTGTCGATATGCACCAGCAGTTGCCCTACGACTTGATTTTGATGGATATGCAAATGCCGGTTCTGAATGGTATTCAGGCTACCAAAGCGATAAGGAAAATGGAACGGGAGGCCTTGGTAAAACATCCGGTTTATATTACTGCCGTAACGGCCAATTCTTTGGTTGAAGAGAAAAAAGATTGCATGCTGGCCGGAATGAATAACTTTTTAAGTAAACCTTTTTCTGAAAAAGAACTTTTATTGGTATTGCAGGAAGTTAGTCGAACGAAAACAACAAAGAATCAGACTGAACATGAGTGCCTATAGTGATGCCAATGCCGACTTGTTGACCATCGAATTGCAGCTGCTTTTGGAAGGGATTTTCCAGAAATACGGCTATGATTTCAGAAATTACAGCAAAGCCCATATTCGCAGGCGGGTTTTAAACCGGCTGAGTTTGTGCCGGCTGGAAACCGTGTCGGAATTACAAAATAAGGTTTTGCGTGACCCGGATTTTTTTCGGGACTTTCTGGAAGATCTTTCCATTAATGTCACCGAGATGTTTCGTGATCCGGATTTTTACCGCTCGTTTCGCGAGAACATTGTTCCCAAACTCAAAACTTACACCTATTTTAAGGTGTGGCATGCCGGCTGTGCCACGGGAGAGGAAGTATATTCGCTGGCTATTTTGCTGCAGGAAGAAGGCTTGCTGGAGCGTTGCCAGTTTTATGCCACCGACTTTAACCGAAAGGTGCTGGAAATTGCAAAAGAAGGGGTTTATCAGAAAGCCGACATGGAGCTGTATGAGCGCAATTACCAGCTATCAGGCGGAAAGGGAAAGTTATCGGATTATTACAATTCAATGTATGGATCGGTCATGTTTAAAAAGGAGCTTTCCAAACGGATTGTTTTTGCCGACCATAATTTGGTTACCGATGGTGTTTTTGCTGAAGTGAACCTGGTTATGTGCCGGAATGTGTTGATCTATTTTGATAAGATGCTTCAGGATAAAGTGCTGAATTTGTTGACAGAAAGTTTGGTGCCTGCCGGCTATTTGTGCCTGGGAAGTAAAGAAAGCCTGAAATTTTCGACGGTTGAAAATCGGTTTGTCGCTCTGGATGATAAGCAGAAAATTTTTAAAAAGAAGTTGAATGTATAAAGCAATAGTTGTTGGTACCTCCTATGGCGGCTTGGAAGCACTGAAGCTTATACTGCCTCAGCTGCCCGAAGATTTTCCGTTGCCCGTCATTGTCGTTTTGCACATTGGCGAGCATAAGAATGATACGTTTATACGGCTTTTAAATGAGCTTTGTACTTTGCAGGTAAAAGAAGCCGAAAGTAAGGAGCCTGTTTTACCCGGACACATTTATTTTGCACCGCCAAACTACCATTTGTTGGTTGAAGATGACCGGACCTTTTCCTTGTCGACGGATGAAAAACTGAATTATTCGCGCCCCTCTATCGACATCCTTTTTGAGTCGGCTGCCTGGGCCTATCAACACGAGCTTATTGGCCTGATACTTACCGGCGCCAATTCTGATGGTGCTGAAGGCCTGAAGACTATCAAAAGCTTTGGAGGGAAAACAATCGTTCAGGACCCTTGTCATGCTATTGCCCCGATTATGCCGCGCTTTGCCTTAAAAATAGCTCAGCCCGAAATCAGGCTCAGTCTTGAAGCTATTCCCGCCAAGCTTGTAGAATTGGCCAGTTCAAAAAAGACAGTTGAGTAAGATGAACCAGCCTTTTGGGGTTCGGGTAATTCGGGTTTGGTATGTCGAAAAATGACTGGCCTTGTGGGTAGCAACAGGCAATAAAACGTACTGCTAACTTAGTTTTTTGATCGTGGGGCAAAGCAGAGTCTTCCAGTCAGTTGGCCGGCAAAAAATGCACCGACAAGAATCGGATAGGTGTAAAAAGCAAAGCCAATATCGCTGTATATGCGGAGCAATATGACAAAGGGAACCGGAATGTGAATATAAAGCCACCACATCAGGCTGAACTTTTTGTGCTTGGAGCGAAGGTAGCCAAAAGGGATATTCAAAATAAAAACACAAAGGGCAACGAGTACAATGGTCATTTCAACTTCTTTAGATCAAAACTAAGGATATAAACTTAATTCCAAAGCATTTGGTTTGCTGAATTATTTCAGCATAGATTTTTGTCTGTCTTTTTTGTTGACGGTTGGTTCAAAGTTTTTCAATTTGAATCGGGTTACTGACTTTCTGAGGGCTTCCAAACCTTCCATAAAATGCAATAATTGATGATTTAGCAGTCTGGTCGTTGTTTGTTGGTTATTGTTTTGCTTGCTGTAATGTGTTCTGCTGTAGTTGTTTGGTGTGGTTTGTGTTTGTGTGCCTTAACAGGAAATTTACATGAGGAAGCCGCAGGAGTCAGGTCTGGAAAATTAACCTATCTTTGCAGCTCAATTTTTGGCATCGGTGGCATAGGGGTGTATTGAAAAGTAAATTTTATTGTCATCAGTGCTTATTGGGTTCGGAAAGCGTGTTGCTTTTCGGTTAAATAAATACAATGATGACATTTGAACAGACGGGTCTCAAACCCGAACTGCTTAGCGCCATTTCAGAAATGGGCTTTGAGCAACCTACTCCTATTCAGGAGAAAACAATTCCACATCTTATCAATAACAAAAACGACTTGATTGCTTTAGCGCAAACAGGTACGGGAAAAACAGCTGCTTTTGGGTTGCCTGTTCTTCACAATTGTGATGTGACTAAAAAAGATATTCAGGCTTTGATTTTGTGCCCAACGCGCGAGCTGTGTTTGCAGATTAGTCGCGATTTGGATGCTTTTTCCAAGAACCTACGTGGGTTTAAAAACATTGCCGTTTATGGTGGTGCCGATATCAGTAAGCAAATTCGTGAGTTGCGCAGTGGCGGCCAGGTGGTTGTAGGAACCCCCGGGCGTGTACATGACTTGATTCGCCGTAAGGTGTTAAACGTTAGTCAGATTCGATGGATGGTATTGGATGAGGCGGATGAAATGCTAAACATGGGTTTTAAGGAAGAGTTGGATGCAATCTTAGCAGAGACACCGGCCATCAAGCAAACCTTGCTTTTTTCGGCGACTATGCCTCGTGAGATTTCCAACATGACCAACAAATATTTACATTCTCCTGAGGAAATTTCAGTAGGACGTAAAAATGAAGGTGCAGCAAATGTGGAGCATCATTATTACGTGGTTCAGGCCAAAGATAAATATGCTACTTTGAAACGAGTGGCTGACAACTACCCCAACTGTTATGCTATTGTTTTCTGTCGTACTCGTATGGAAACACGTGATGTGGCAGAAAAGCTGATGGAAGATGGTTATAATGCGGATGCTTTGCATGGCGACTTGTCGCAGGCACAGCGCGATTATGTGATGAACCGTTTTCGTACGGGGCAATTGCAGATGTTGGTAGCAACCGACGTGGCAGCACGTGGGCTTGATGTGAATAGCCTGAGCCATGTTATTAACTACAGCTTGCCCGATGATCCGGAAGCATACATTCACCGTAGTGGACGTACCGGTAGAGCTGGGAAAAGTGGAATCTCAGTTTCTATTTTACACATGCGTGAAACCGGAAAACTGAGACATATTGAGAAAATCTTCAATAAGCGCTTCGAGCGGAAAGACGTTCCGGGAGGAGAAGAAATCTGTGAAGTTCAGTTGATGCACCTGGCAGAAAAAGTAGCGCAGGTTGAAGTGAATGACTCTAAAATTGATCCTTACATGCCGGCCATTATGGCGAAGTTTGAAGGATTGAACAGCGAGGAAATACTCAAGCGATTTGTTTCGGCTGAATTTAACCGCTTCTTAGCATACTATAAAAATGCACCGGACCTGAACGTTCGCGGACAGGAACGCAAGGGTGGAGATAAGCGTGGCCGGCGTGGTGATCGTGGAAATGACTACAACGACAATGGAATGAACTTTAGCCGCCTGTTTATCAATGCGGGTAAAAAGCAAAACCTGAATGCTTCACGCCTGTTAGGCTTGATTAATGAGCACTCGAAACGGAAAAATGTTGAAATTGGCAAAATCGATATTCAACGTAAATTCTCCTTCTTCGAGATCGATAGTCGTTTTGAAAAGGAATTGATTCAATCGATGAACCAGTCTTCATTGGATGGCCATTCTTTGGAGGTTGACCGAGTGACGGGCGAAGAGCGCGTGTCGGTTCCGAAAATTAAGAAGAAAAAGAAAACCGCCATGGACCAGCCAAGGGCCAAACGCAAGCGGACAAAAAGATAAAGCAAAAGCGGAGTGAATGGATTTTCACTCCGCTTTTTTTTTGCCTTTGGGCATGGTGTCAAACCAATTGTGGTTCTTCTTTCCAAAGGTTGTGGAAATGATGAACAGGCCCGTTGCCTTTGCCGATTTGGTAGGCAGCTCCTTTTTCAATGGCTTGATTGATGTACTGTTTTGCATGAGTCACTGCATCGTTCAGCGATTCTTGTTTAGCCAGGAAAGCGGCCAATGCCGAAGAAAAGGTGCAGCCTGTTCCGTGCGTGTTCCGGGTATTGATCCGTTTTGATGAAAGCTCCAGAAACTCATCCGTTTCAGCATTGTAAAACACGTCGATAAGCTCATTATCCGTTAAGTGTCCTGCTTTGAGCAAAACGGAAACGGTTTGCTGGCAGGATAAGGCCTTGGCAACTTTTTTCAAATCAGCTTGCTGGTTGATTTTTAGGCCGGACAAGATTTCTGCTTCCGGAATATTGGGGGTGATTACCCGCACCATTGGAATCAGCTCTTGTTGTAAGGTTGCAATGGCTTCGTCTTGTAGAAGTTTGTCGCCAGAGGTGGCTACCATAACCGGATCCAGAACAATATTGTTGACCTGATGTGGCAGGATGGCCTCTTTAACTGCACGGATGAGTTCCGAAGAGTGCAACATCCCAATTTTTATGGCATCAGTTCCAACATCTTCCAAAACTGATTTGATCTGTCCTTTTACAAAATCGATTGGGACAGGGTGGACGCCATAAACCCCAACCGTGTTTTCATCAACAATGGCGGTGATAGCCGTTGTTGCAAAACAGCCACAAGCTGAAATTGCCTTTAGGTCGGCCTGAATGCCGGCGCCACCACTGGGATCACTTCCGGCAATGCTTAAAACTCGTTTATAGTTCATTATTACGATTTAGAAATTATTGAAAATGATTAAAACCGGTTTTCCCAAATTGAGCTTCTTTTCCATCTTTGAACCAGTGAATCTCCGGTTTTCCTTCCTCAATGACCCCGATTGGGAAAACGGTTTGGCCAAACTGTTCTTGAAATAGCCTTTGTAATGGTTCAAGCTGACTGGATTCGAGGGTAAACAGCAATTCGTAGTCTTCGCCACCACCAACTGCCAATTCTTCCAGTTGCCAGTTTTGTTCCTGGCTCACCCGCTTCAGTTGTGGTGAGGTCGGCAGCTTGTTCAAATCAACTCTGGCTCTTTTCCTGGAAGCTTTCAGGATATGTTTTAGGTCGGAAGCAATTCCATCTGAAATGTCCATCATACTATGAACCCCGTTGAGATTGACCAGAGCTTCTCCTTGTTCAATCCTGGGTTCTGGCTGGTGGTGCTTTTTCAAAAGGTAATCCGTATCCTCGTTTGATTCCAGCTGGTTGAGCAGAACCTGCAGCCCACCTGCCGAATCCCCCAATGAGCCGGTAACACAAACCACATCGCCTGCTTGTGCGCCAGAACGTAATTTGGCCTGTCCTTTGGGGCACTTCCCAATGGCACAAACATTAATGGCCAAATGTTTAACGGATTTGGTGGTGTCACCTCCTAAAAGCGGAGTTTGGTAGCGATCCGAAATGGCGTGGTAGCCTTTCATCAGTTTATCCAGGTATTCAACATCGACTCCCGGAGGAATGGCGATGGACAGAAAAGTCCCAATTGGCGTTGCTCCCATAGCAGCTAAATCACTCAGGTTAACAGCAACCGATTTGTAGCCCAGTTGCCAAGGGGTGATTTTTTCACGCAAAAAGTGAATATCCTCAATCAGCATATCGGTGGTAACCAGCAGATCTTCGGTGTCATTCATTGGTAGAATGGCGCAATCATCACCAATGCCAAAGACGTTTTTGGTCAGCAGCGATTTAAACTCGGGTGAAAAACGTTCGATAAAACCGAACTCTCCTATTTCTTTTAATTCCATGGTTTTTCTTTTATCCTCAGTTTTGATGCCTCTAAAATTCATTAATTGTTCTGTCAGACAGGCCATTGCTCTTGCTGCCAAGCACTGTGCCAAAACATCCATTCCATTTTAAAGGACAGCTCAAAGGCCTTCGTCATCGCCTGGCGTTTTGCTGGTGTTGTGTTTTGCGCAGCTTCATCGCAAATGGCAACTGCCTTTTTTACGGCAAGAGCAAACTCTTCTCCACCATAAGTATTGATCCATTCCTGGTAAGGATTTGTTCCTTTTGTCTGGTTGGCCAAGATATAATCGCCCACTTCTTTGTAAACCCAGAAGCAAGGCAATATAGCAGCTAAGGCATTTTCAACCGATCCGCTGGCCAGCTGTTGGTGCATATGTCCGGTGTAAAGCGTGCAGGTTGGAGAAGGCGTTGCTTCTCCGCTTGCTCCTTTTAGGTACGATTCGTGCAAGGCTTGTTCTACGGTGACGGTATCTGAAGAGAATGAAAGAAAATCTTCGCGCCACTCTTTGCAGTCAAGTTTTGCGGCAATGCCTGCTAAAATTTTTCCATACTCGGCAAGGTAAAAAGCATCCTGCTGCAAGTAAAAAAAGAACTTTTCCTTTGGAAGTGTTCCTTCCATCAGTTCGTTCAAAAAAGGTAATTTTAATATTTGGTTATAGACAGGGTTACAGGTTTCCCAGGCTTCTTTACTCCATTTCATAGCTTTATTTTTTAACAATTAATTTTTTTAATGATGCTGCGGCTTTCATGGGACTATCCGCTGACGAGATGGCCGAAACAACAGCAACTCCGTCAGCTCCTTTGGCAATGATCTCCGCGGTGTTTTCAAGGTTTATTCCGCCAATGGCTACAGCAGGATGTTTGGATAATGCACAGCTGGCTTTTACGCCTTCGAGCCCAAATGGGGTGAACGTATCTGTTTTGGTCGGGGTGGCAAATACGGGCGAAATTCCGATGTAGTCGATATCTAAAGCATTGGCTTCTTCAACCTGTTGAATGGTTTCTACTGATAGCCCCAGAATTTTATTTTTCCCCAGAAATTGCCGGGCAATCTCGCAAGGCAAATCGCTTTGTCCAATGTGCAACCCATCTGCGTCAACGGCCAAGGCGATGTCTAGGCGGTCGTTAATGATGAGCGGAATATTCTGTGGTTTGAGTAACCTTTTTAACCGAATTCCAAGCTCATAAAAGTCGCGGGATGAACAGTCTTTTTCGCGGAGCTGAACCATGGTGACGCCTCCTTTCACTGCTTCGGAAACAATGTATTCCAATGGCCTTCCTTTCGACAAATCGCGATCGGTTACCAGGTAGAGGCTCAAATCAAAAGGAATCATAGTTAATTGATAAAGGTGTTGGTAATTTCTTCTTCGGAAAGTTGATACAAGGTGTCAATGAAGACGGTTTGTAAACTTCCCGGGCCGGCAACTTTAGCTGCTGATAACTCACCGGTAATTCCCATCACAGCCATGGCGTGTGCTGCAGCCTGAAGTGCGTCTTCGTTGATTGCGGCAAAGGCTCCGGTGATGGCAGATGCTGTACAGCCCATGCCGGTTACTCTGGGCATGAGTGTACTGCCATTTTTAATGGAAATGACCTGTTCTCCATTCGTGATGAAATCTTCCACACCGCTAATGACCACCACTGCTCCGGTTTGATTGGCCAAACGCTTGGCCGCTTCTAAAGCTGAATCGGCAGCGATGGTGCTATCGACTCCTTTTGTGGCTATATTTTCTTTTGCCAAAGCCATGATTTCGGAGGCATTTCCGCGGATAATGCTTGGTTGGCATGTGGCTATAATTTGGGTCGCTACTTGATTCCGATAAGGAGTAGCGCCTACACCAACCGGATCGAAAACTACCGGTATTCCTTTTTGCCTGGCTGCAGCTCCGGCCTGAAGCATGCCGTCAACCCATTGTGGGTTTAAGGTTCCCATATTGATAACTAATGAAGAGGCAATTCCGACCATATCGGCGACTTCTTCAATGGCGTGAGCCATCACCGGGGAGGCACCAACTGCAAGCAAGGCGTTGGCCGTATTATTCATAACCACAAAATTGGTGATGTTATGCACCAAGGGGACGTTTTTTCTTAAAGCTGTTAAATCAGCATAAATCGATTTTGAATTGATCATGACGTTTATTTTTGGGAACGAACGAATCTTGCCGCTAAAGGGATTATAAAGGAAAAGCCGCTCCGCAGAAATGCGAAACGGCTTGTATTTAGCGTTCAATTAATCGTCAATTGAAATACAATCCTCGTTTCCCTCCGCTGTTATTATACATTTCAGGTTCCGGGGTATAATCTCAGCCCGCCTATTGGCGGACACCCCCAACGAGATGCAGTAAAAGTATCAAATATTCTTGAAGAACGAAAGTCGCTTGCGTGACCAATTGATCATACTCAACTAAAATGATTAGCTAAGTGGAATCGAGAAGTAGAACTGACTTCCTTTTCCTAAAGTACTTTCTGCCCAAATTTTTCCCTGGTGAGCATCGATAAATTCTTTGGCAATAATCAGTCCAAGGCCCGTTCCTGTTTCATCGTTTGTCCCTCTCGAAGAGGCGTTTTTATCAATTCTGAAAAGGTTCGCTAATTGTTCCGAAGACATGCCTACCCCAGTGTCAGCAACAACGAAGTTTAAGTTGTTTGAATCAGCCGAGGCCGTAATTTTTACGCTTCCTCCCTTAGCGGTAAACTTGATGGCATTGGTAACTAAATTTCGCAAGGTTGAGCTAATCATGTTGGAGTCGAGCTTGGCTGTTGTTTCTTTTTCCACTTCCCACGTTAGTTTAATTCCTTTGTTTTGAGCAATTGGAGCTAGAACCAATAAAGTGTCAGAAACTAGTTCTTCAACTTTTTCAGTTTTGGGCGAATAGTTTACTTTTCCATTCTGCATTCGAGCCCAAATGAGTATGTTTTGCAAAAGGTTGAAGATGCGTTTGGACGATTGATGAACAATGGAGGCATACTCTGTCGTGTCTTCCCGGTTGTCTTCTTTTATCGACGCATTAAGCATTTCGCTAAACCCGAGCAGTGCATTGAACGGGTTCATCAAATCGTGGCTGATGATGGAGAAAAACTTGTCTTTTTGAAGGGAATCCTTGGTTACCTTTTTGTTTAGGGTCAGAATATTTTCCTGAAAACGATTGTTCTTCAATGCAAGCCAGAAAATGTATCCGGCAAGCAAGCAGGCCAATAACATTAGGGCAATCAGGATATTTTGCAGAAAGTTAGTCGAACTCTGGACTGAGTTTAGAAAGGAGTTGTTCTGCCTGACCTCCTGTGCTTTGATATGGCTTTTTACTTCATCAACAAGTTGGTGTATTTCGCTGATTAGATTGTTGTTGATAGCAATGAGTTTGAGTTCACTTTCTTTAAGTTTATAGGCTTTCTTCACCAGCTCTGTGATGTTCCCGGAACTTGGATTCAGGCTGGTTGTTTGTTGGTTTGGAGTTGTTCCAGGCTGGCTTTGCGGAGACTGCACCAGAAGTTTGGTATTGACACGCTCCTGGACTTTTTCACCAACGAGGGCCGTTTTTATTTTTCCCAGCAAGCCTTTTTTATGACTCTCCCGTGTTTCCGTGACGCTGATTGTGTCTACCCGTCCTTCAGCCGGGAGTGGGGAGTACTTTCCCAGATTGGTTTGCTGTGCTTCCAGATCGGCGACTGAAAAAATCAAGGAATCGGTAATTTGTCGTAGCCGGACATAAATGTCTGTTTCTTTGGTTTTTTCATCCAGGATACCCGTAATGTGGTCACTTTCTTCAGCAGACACATTCGCGAAAGCTTGCTGTAATAGCCGGATGTTTTCAGAGAGTGTCTGAACATGAAACTTGTAGGCTTCAAAAGCTTGTGGCTCAAAAGTAATGCAGTACTCTTGAAAGCGGGCTTCCAGCAACAAAAGCGATTCGGTAACGCTTTCTGTTTTCAGAAGCTGTTCCCGGTTTTGCTGAGATAGATTTAGTGCTAACTGAATTTGGGCTTTTTCATTAATTAGGCTAATGATTATTCCAACAATCAGAATCAGAGTTAATGCCATCAACAGGGTTACTGTGAGCAGGCGTTTGGGGAGTTTTAATTTTGACATTTCCGGAATCGTCCTTTAACTGTTTTCGAATTTTGCTTTGCAAAAATCGAAATATTCCAGCAGGAAAATCAATTGGTGAACTATACTTTATCTATACTTCAGTGGTAGTAGGTTGTTTGTCAGTTTGTTGTTTGTCAATCAAAAGAAGAAAGTCGGTCAGGTTTTCATCATTTACCAGGTTCAGTTTTTTTCGCAGGCGGTAGCGGGCTACATCAACACTTTGCGGGTTTTGAAAGGTAAGGACAGCAATGTCTTTGGATGAAAAACCAGAGCGTAACAAGGCGCATAATTTGCGCTCATTGGGTGTTAGGTTTGGAAAACGCTCCAGCAGGATGCGGTAAAAGGAATCGAAAGCACTCTCAAAACGGGCTTCAAAATCATTCCAGATCTGTTCGGCCATGTTCATTTTGAACTTGCCGGTCATCTTTCGAATTTGTTCCTGACCTTCTTTGGTGGCATGGGGCAGTACTTTTTCCAAATCGTTGATCAGGCTGGTGTTCATCTCGTTGAGGTGCATTAGTTTTAGCGTGCTCGAGATCAATTCAATTTTTTTGTTGTTGATATTCTCTTCGTTGGCCTTTTTCAGTTCTGAAATGTCGGTGAAAGCAGTGATAATTCCTAAAGGTTGGTTGTGGCTGTCAAGTACAACATTTTTTGAGATAATAAATGTTTTGTCTCCCGGGAAACCATTTTTTTCATAGGCTATGGCAACGCCACTCTGAATGAGTTCAATATCTTTTTGAACATGGTATCCAATTTCGTCGCTCAGGAAATGCCGGTAGACAGATTTTCCCAGCAATTCGGCCTTGTCTTTTTCAATGAGTTGCTCGAAAAAATGGTTGCACATGAGCAAGATTCCTTCCAGCGAACAATAAATCACCGGATGCGGAATGCTTTCGAGCAGGGAGGAAATGAAGATGCTTTTATCTTCCAGCGAATGGTTGTGGGCCTTTAGGATTTTTAGGGTGCTCGACAGCAAGATGATGTTTTTGACCCGGGCATTCAGCTCCAGTTTTTCAAAGGGTTTTTTCAGAAAATCGATTGCACCACTATCCATGGCCAAAGCCAAATCTTCCGATGAAGTCATCACGCCGGTAATCATCAAGACGGGAATGTCTTTGGTGTGCTCGTTCTGCTTCAAGCGTTTTAATGTTTCAAGCCCATCAAGTACGGGCATGTTCCAGTCCATCAAAATCAAATCAGGAGCAGCCACCTGAACCTGATCAAGGCATTCCTGCCCGTTGGATGCTGTGATGATCTGAAAATCATTCTCCTTCAGCATGTTTTGAAAGAGCTTTAGGTTTAAAGGCTCATCATCAACAAGCATTATTTTTTTATTGCTCATTCGTGCATGGTTTAGATTTTTTATTAGGGAACATAGCAATAGACTGATTGTTCCCATTATTTTCTAGTTGAGGATAGGTTGCTTTATAATAGTAATGGTTTTATTCATCCTATAAACTTATCATAAATATGTATAAAATCAAAAAAATTCTGAGAAGAACAGTGCTTTTTTAGTCTTCTATTTTCGGGCTAAAATAAAGTAGCCGATGTTATTTCATCTTTTATGTCAATTTCCATTTTTATTGACTTGTTTTATAGGTGGTTGTAGCGTGTGTATAGATGTTGTATGGATTGGCGTATAGATATTGTAAAGGGAGGTAGTGTGCGTGGTAGTTAAAATCTACGGATTTTTGTGCTCGAATTTTTTGTTCGAAAAGAATTGATGCGCAATAAATTAGTTATGAATATAGCGTGGTGTTTTTTCGGAACTTTTCTGGTGTTTATTGGTTACAGTAACTTCGGCTTTGTGCCCGTTTCCCGAACGCATTTAAATTCGGAACGAAGCCTTAGTTAAGGCATGTGGTCAGTACAGGGAGACTTGGAGGAGAAGGCAAATCCGAAACTTAAAACGCCAATGAAAATCATATTTTTAAAAATAATAGCCATGAAAAAACAAATACTCATTCTGTCTTTTGTGTTTTTTAGTCAATTACTATTTGGGCAGGCGCCAATTGCCAAGGGAGAATCGCAGTTGAATGTGGGAGTGGGATTATCTTCCTGGGGAGTTCCTTTGTATGTTGGGTTAGACTATGGGGTGCATGAAGATATCACCATTGGAGGAGAGCTTTCTTATCGTTCGTACAACGACAATTATGCCAATGTGAACTATGACCATTCGGTGCTTGGCATTTCCGGAAACGGGAATTATCATTTTAACCGGGTATTGGAACTTCCTTCGGAGTGGGACTTTTACGCTGGATTAAACTTGGGATTTTACATCTGGAATTCTCCGAAAGGGTATGGCGGTTCTCATTCTTCGGATTTGGGACTTGGTGCCCAGGTTGGAGGTCGATATTATTTCTCGGAGAAGGTTGGTGTCAACCTTGAATTTGGGGGAGGTAATGCTTTTTCCGGTGGAAAACTGGGAGTGACCTTCATACTATAAAAAATAATATTGCGTTATGGCCTTTTGTATGCATTGGTCCACGCAAAACGAGATAAACAAACAATTAAAAACAATGATCAATTTATTATGAGAAAATTACTTTTAATTTTAACAGTAGGAGTGCTTTTTCAAACAGCACAAGCACAAAACCGCGATAAAAAGTGGGGATTGGGCCTGGGAGCCGGAGCGTATTATGGAAACACGCTTGAAGGAACAGGACTGGCAACGGAGTTTTATCTGAGTCGGTGGTTAAGCCCTTCTTTCGATTTGATGCTTTTGAATAACCTGGGAATTGCTAACAGCGAAATTTCAAGTACCTTGGATTATTCTGCGTCTTTCCTGAACTTGCGATACAAGTTTAATAACGGTTATATCTTCAAAGAAAACAGCAGTGTTCAGCCTTACTTGTATGGTGGTCCTGGTATTATTATGGACAACAAAACAGAAGGATTGAACTGGGATGCTGGTTTAGGTTTTAAATTTCCATTGAGCCCTTCTGTTTCATTATTTGCTGAAGCCGGATTTATTGAAGGCTTAAGAGGTGAGAAAGCAAGAGATGAAGGAACGTTTACTGAAAGCTTCTGGAAAGGAGTTGGAGGTATTGAAATTAGCTTCGGAAAATCGAAGGATGCTGATGGTGATGGTGTTCCTGATCGCAAGGATGACTGTCCCAATACGCCACAAGGAGTTGCTGTTGACAAGAATGGATGTCCTATTGATACCGATGGTGATGGCGTCCCAGATTACAAAGATGACTGCCCTACTGAAGTCGGAGAGATTGCTTTGAACGGATGCCCGGATCGTGATGGCGATGGCGTTGCTGATAAAGATGACCTTTGCCCGGATGTTGCCGGAGTGAAAGAACTTGCCGGATGTCCTGACAGTGACGGTGACGGTGTTGCCGACAAAGATGACAAATGCCCGGATACTCCTCGTGGATATAAAGTAGACCGCAATGGTTGTCCTTATGATCGCGATGGCGACGGTGTAGTAGACGAAGAAGATGATTGTCCGACTGAAGCTGGCCCGGCAGATAATAATGGCTGTCCGGTTGTTGCTACCAATCCAGAGGCCATTCATTACGAATTTGATAAGAGTAGCCTGACTTCATCAGCTAAAGCTGGTTTGGATGAGGTGATTAAAACGATGAAAGACCACAGCGAATATTCTGTGGAATTGTATGGACACGCAGATGAAATTGGAACAGAAGCTTACAATATGAAGCTTTCAGAGCGTCGGGCGAATGCTGCAAGAACGTACCTGGTTGAAAAAGGTATTGCTGCCAGCCGGATTGTAAAAGTTGTTCCTTTAGGAAAATCTCAGCCGGTTGCTTCAAACAATACTGAAGAAGGACGTGCAAAGAATCGTAGAGTTGAATTCAAGCTTGTTAAATAAACCCATGCAGAGTTTGCGTGGAATTTGAGTTTTGAATTATATTCGGACTTGAAGAGGGATCAAATTTTGATCCCTCTTTTTATTTGCTTCAATCCTTGCCTTGAATACTGCAGGCTAATATTTGTCTGGTTTTAGCCCCAAAGGGGCGAGCAGTTTGTCGGACTATAGATTGTCCGGAAACGATTTGATGTTTCTGATTTCAGCTTTGCGGATAAACAATTCGCCGCCTTCTGACTGGATCTGAATTTTCCCTTTGCTGAGTGGCTGAACCTGGCCGTTTACCAACAAGCCGATATTGTCGCATTCCATCACTTTTACGCCATTTACCACATGAAGGGCTTTCTGTCCAATGCAATAAAGGTCAATAACATTCCATTCCCCAACTGCTTTTTCCTGGTTCGAATCTTTGCGGGCAATTTTGCCGCCATTCTGGTCATTTCCAAAGGCCAGCCGGTCTCCATTGGCCGCGTAAACCAGTTTGTCGCCTTCTTTTTCAACCGGAATTTCAGCATACGGATCGCCCATCATATAGGCATCACCAATATTGCCATGCATGAGTTGCAGCTCAATGGAACTCATCCAGGTGTCTAATCCAACGCCAAAGTCACCCACGCTGTGGTAAAGTAAGCCGCTGTTTCGAGTCGTGTATACGTCATCTCCCCATTTGAATTCCATGCGGAAATGGTAATTTTTATAGGCTTTTTTGGTGGCAATGGAGGCGTTTGCATCTCCGGAAATCCGAAGCAGCTTTTCGTTGTTTTGCTCTACCACGGAAAATGTGCTTTCGGGAGTGGCTTTTTCCTTCAGATCATCAAAGCCGGTAAGGGCAGTACCAATAAAAAATTCCCAGTTGGAGAGGTTTTTACCGTTGAATAGCGCTTTCATTTTTTGTGCATGAGCATTTAAACTCAGGCTTAATGCTAAGACAATTAGCAGGCTTAGGTTTCGAGTCATAATTTTTGAATTTAGAGGGTGAAAAAAAAGCTGCCTTATCGAAATAAGGCAGCCTAAATATAATGTTTTAAATGTTTTTTAATGAACCTGCTCTGCAATAAGTTGTTGTGCGCGTTCTAATATTTTTGTGTCGTCAATTAATACTACTCCCCCGTTGGGACCTGGTTCGATATGAAGCCCTACTGATTTTCCACGGTCATAATTTGCACCTCCAAAATAATTCCTGACGGTTTCCACTTCGATATCAAACTCCTGTGCTATTTGGCGAATTGAACCGTCAGGTAAACTGTCTTTAATTTTACGCAATTCGTTAAAAGTGATTTTTTTATCCATGGCAGTAAAATTTTATAGGTTATTAAATAAATTCGTTTAAACTCCCCTTAAAGTTAAAATTAATAATCTAATAATATAGGTTTACGGATTAAGTTATATATGCGTTTGAAATCTTTTGCAAATTTTTAAAGGACGGTAAACATTTTTATTTGAAGGAAAGCTTCAATTGGAGCGCATTGTGAGTATTCCAAATTGATTTATAAGGGCTTGGGTGTTAAAGAACATTTTAACATTTTTTAGCAATTGTTCCGATCGATTTAACAATTGAAAATCAACTTTAGAGTAGTAGTTTAATCGAAGTAACAGGCTTCTGACGAATGGGTTACTTCAGACTATCGTAGATGGCTTGATGCAGGGCCGGACGAATATTCAGCTGGAATAGTTTGGGATTGTTCCGCGTAGGGTAAACACGGTTGGAAAAGAAGATAAACAAGAGCTTGTTTTGGGGATCGGCCCAGGCAAAAGTGCCGGTAAAGCCGCTGTGCCCAAAACTATCGACACTGGCATCAACAGCAGGGTAGGCGTCTTTTAACTTATTTTTATGGTTGTCGATGTAGGGTTTGTCAAAGCCCAAACCACGCCGGTTGTCATTTTCCGGAAATTGAATGCGTGTGAATTCACGCACACTGGAGGAGTCAAGCAGTTGTTGGCCTCCATACCGCCCGTATTGCAGGTACATCTGCATGATTTTTGCAGCATCGGTCGCTGTGCCAAATAGCCCGGCATTACCCGAAACGCCCCCCATCATCGATGCACCTTCATCATGTACAAACCCCTGAAGCAGCTCCTTGCGAAAAGAATCATCCTGTTCGGTGGGCACAATCTGATTTACGGGGAAATGTTTATAGGCATTGTAGGTTACCGAATTGGCACCAAGAGGGGCGTAGAATTGGGTGCGGATATACTCTTCGTAATCTGTATGTGTGAGATCCTCAATGATACGGGGGAACAAGTAAAAAGCCAATTCCGAATAAGTATATTTTTTACGCGGAAGCAATTCTGAATCCCGGATTTCACTGTATATATTATTGATGTAATTCTGGTTCATATAGAGGTTTGAAGCCACCCGCAGGTTGAACATGGCTGTGGGATGATCTTTGAAAACAGAAGATTTCAGTTTCCCGTTTTTTCGAAGGGTGTTTCGGTAGTGCGGAAGCCAGGATTTCAGCCGTGCCTGGTGAGCCAAAATCTCACGGCTTGTCATTTTTGCTTTGTCGGTATTTCTAAAGTCGGGCCAATAAAACGAGAAGGGCAAGTCCAGGTTGAATTTTCTTTCACCATACAGTTTGATCAGTGCCGGCAATGGTGCCGTAATCTTGGTCAGGGAAGCCCAATCGTAGATATCCGTCTTTTGAACGGGCCTTTTTTGCTGGTAGGTAAAGTAGCCATAGCACTCATGAAAAATTATTTTGCCCTCTTTGGCTATCAAGACCTGGCATCCGGGAAAAGCTTCTTCTTCTAATCCAAGATGGATAATACTGTCAACCTTGGATTTTAAATGGGAAGAGGATATGCCTACCTCCTCGGGAATGGTGTACTTAAAACGGTCATTTTTTTTTAGCTCAATTCCCTGGTTCAACTGGAAGGTATCGTTGACGTTTACCGGGAGCTTTCCGTTAACATCGATGGCTCCAAAAATGGCCTGAGCAGCCAATTCCTGGGTTATCTGGTTTTCCTGGTAAGTGACTAAGATGCCCTGAGAATTTTTGGCTTTGCTGAGATGGTTTAGCGCATACGGATTTCCAAACAGAACGACGATTTGCGGCTTTTGTGAAAGGGCTTCCAAGGCTTCGTTAATGACGGGGGTTAAACCGTAGTTGCCGGAGACACTCAAACGCATATCGTGAATTCCGGTGATGATTAAGTTGTAGCCATTCAGGTTGGACTTCAGTTTAGCAACATCCTGAGAAGTCGCGTTCTTAGGCAGGTTGAAAAAGTCAACTTTCATGTAGTTGGCCAGCATGCGCAGGAAGTGCGTTTCTTTATCGGTTCCAATGGAGAAGGTCGCTATTTCCAAAGTGTCCAAACGTTGCAGAGGGAGAAGTTGTCCTTCATTTTTTAGCAGGGTTAACGACTGCTCATGCAGCAGTCGTTTGGTCAGCTGGTATTGCGGATTGGCGTAGTCGGTCTCCAGCTTATTGGGGCTGGCCTCTTGGAAATGGTCCAGCTGAAGCCATTTTTTCAGAGCCAGCACTTTTCGGCATTTTTGATTGATGGCTTCCTCTGTTAGCCGCCCTTCTGCGATGGCTTTCTTAACCGCCTCAATTCGAACCGGCAGGTTGGGAACAATTTCCAGCAGGTCGTTGCCTGCCAGCAGCGCTCGTACGGTAGCTTCACCATCCGAAAATTGTTTGCTTACGCCGTGCATATTCATGGCATCAGTAATCACCAGCCCCTTAAAGCCAAGATCATCAATGAGCTTGTTTTGGGTGACGTTTTGGGACAGTGAGGCCGGAATATCAGATTCGGGATCATAAGCTTCTACATGCAGGTGTGCAGTCATAATGCCACCAATGCCGTTTTGAATCAGTTGTTTGAACGGATACAACTCCACCCGTTCCAGCCGTTCAAAGCCATGTTTAATAACCGGCATACCCAAATGCGAATCGGTTTGTGTATCTCCATGTCCGGGAAAGTGCTTGGCTACTGCCAGTACGCCTGCATCCTGCATTCCTTTGGCGTAAAGCCAGGTTTTTCGGGCAACATTCTCCGGATTTTCACCAAACGACCGGTAGTTGATTACCGGGTTAGCCGGGTTGCTGTTAACATCAGCTACGGGAGCATAGTTGACATGAACGCCAATGCGTTTCATCTGGCTCCCGACTTCATAGCCCATGCGGTAAATCAGGCTGTCGTTTTGAATGGCGCCCAAAGCCATTTGTACTGGGTATTTGGGAGCTCCGGTCAGACGAAACCCCGGCCCCCATTCGCCATCCATGGTTACCAGCAACGGAATTTTGCTGTGCTTCTGCAGTTGATTGGTTATTTTCAGTTGGTTGGCCGGCGTTCCTTGCATGAAAATCAGGCCCCCAATATGGTATCTCGAGATTTTCTCATAAAGCGGACTTTGCTCGGAAAGCGCTTGTTTGGAATAAACCTGGGCAACGAAAAGCTGACCGATTTTTTCATCCAGAGTCATGTCCTTCAGGGTGTTGTTGACCCAGGGATCTTGCAGGTAATTTAAAAAAGCGGGATTATTTTGAGAATAACTTCCCAGGGCATAACAGCCCAATAGCATCGTAACGAGAAGCCGGTTTAGGATTTGCATATTTCTAGAATTTCAAGGAGCAAAATTAGCAAAGATTGATGAATGCTAAAATGCGGTTTGTTATATCTGATGTTTTCTTAACTTCGTGATGAATAGAACGATTATTTATTATGCGTATTGTTTGGATGTTATTATTTCTGATCGGTTGTCAGGCTTCAGCTCAGGAAATTCAGCCCGGTGCAGAACGAACGGATTTGTACTTATCTCAGTTGGAAGGCAAGACCATTGGCTTGATTTGTAACCACACTTCAACCGTTGGCGAGCTGCATTTACTCGATTTCTTACTGAATAATAAGCTTGCTGTAAAGCGGGTTTTTAGTCCTGAACACGGGTTTCGTGGAAATGCGGATGCCGGAGAAGTGGTCGCTGATCAGCGTGATCCTAAAACCGGTATTGAGGTGGTTTCGCTCTACGGGGAAAACAAAAAACCGCGAGCCGATCAGTTGGCCGATTTGGACGTTTTGATTTTTGACATTCAGGATGTGGGGGTGCGGTTTTACACCTACATCAGCACCATGCATTATGTAATGGAAGCTTGTGCCCAAAATAACAAACCGCTTTTTGTTTTTGACCGCCCCAACCCCAATGGCGATTACATTGCCGGCCCGGTTTTAAAGCCTGAATTCCGATCCTTTGTAGGGATGCACCCCATACCGGTTGTGCATGGCTGTACGGTTGGTGAGCTGGCTCAAATGATGAATGGCGAAGGTTGGCTGGAAAATGAGGTGGCCTGCGACCTGACGGTTGTTCCGGTGGCTAACTACACGCATGACATGCCTTACTCTTTGCCGGTAAAACCATCTCCTAATTTGCCCAATGACCAATCCATACGCTTATACCCTTCCTTGTGTTTTTTTGAAGCAACCAGTGCCAGCATTGGGCGCGGAACCTATTTCCCGTTTCAGGTTATTGGTTATCCGGATGAGCGAATGGGCGATTTTCAGTTTACCCCTGAAAGCATTGATGGGATGTCTAAAAATCCGAAGCAACTGGGCAAACTATGTTATGGCGTTGACCTTCGCACTGCCCCGCTTGATGAAACGTTTACGTTGAAATACTTTTTGGATTTCTACCATAAGTTTGAGGATAAGTCTGAGTTTTTAACCCGCGAGCGCTGGTTTAACCTGCTGGCCGGAACCGACGAACTGTTAAAAGAAATTCGGGCCGGGAAGAGCCTGGAGACTATTGAAAAAGGCTGGCAAAAAGAACTGGATGCCTACAACACCATCCGGAAGAACTATTTAATTTACCCCGACTTCAACTAATTGGCATGGATTCTTATTTGGCGCTGGCTATTGTTTTAGGCTATTTTATTTTGCTCATGCTTGTCTCATGGCTTACTTCGCGCCATGTCGACCAGTTCACTTTCTTCAATGCCAATCAATCTTCTCCCTGGTATTTGGTGGCCTACGGAATGCTGGGGGCTACCTTGTCGGGCGTAACCTTTATCTCCGTGCCGGCTGAAGTGGGAAACTCTGCCTTTTCGTATTTGCAGTTTGTTTTTGGAAATTTAGTTGGGTACTGGCTGGTGGCCTTTCTGTTGTTGCCTTTTTACTATCGTCTGAAACTGATTTCCATCTATTCCTTTTTAGAAGAGCGGATGGGGAGTTTAAGTCATCAAACAGCTTCGTTCTTTTTCCTGATTTCAAAATTGATTGGTGCTGCTTTTCGGCTTTACCTGGTGGCGGTGGTTTTGCAGTATGCGTTTTTTGGCGCTTTTGGAATACCATTTTGGGCAAACGTCTGCATTACGGTGTTTTTGATTTGGATTTACACTTACCGGGCAGGGATTAAAACTATTGTTTGGACCGATACCTTGCAGACGACCTTTTTGGTGCTGGCTGTTTTGTTGACGATTTTTACGATTAGTCGGCTAGACATACAGGACAGCACGGCCGGTATCTTCAGCCGGGTTTACCATAGCGATATGTCGCAGGTATTCTTTTGGGACTGGCGATCGCCAAATTATTTCTGGAAACAATTTGTAGCCGGCATTTTCATGACCCTGGCCATCAATGGGATGGATCAGGATTTGATGCAGAAAAACCTGACTTGCAAATCGAAGCGGGAAGCGCAGAAAAACATGCTGGTTTTCAGTGTGCTGTTTGTGTTTATTGTAATGCTTTTTATGAGCTTGGGGACCATGCTCTACCAATTTGCTTCGCATTCCGGAATTGATGTGTCCAATGCCGGAGATGATTTGTATCCGATGTTGGCATTGAATCATTTGGGAGGTGCGGTGGCTATTGCCTTTTTACTTGGAATTACTGCAGCTTCGTTCTCCAGTGCCGATTCCGCCCTGACTTCAATGACAACGGCCTTTTCAATTGATTTCCTTCAGATGGATCAACTGAAGAATAATGCTAAAATGAAGTATCGGAAATGGATTCATTTAGGATTCTCTGGATTATTGGTTCTGGTCATTCTTATTTTTCATATTATAAACGACGAAAACGTGGTTATTGCCCTTTTTAAAGCTGCAAGTTATACCTACGGCCCCATTCTGGGCTTATTTGTTTTTGCCATTTTATTTCAACGAAAAGTGCGTGATCGCCTGGTGCCATTCATTGCCGTTGGAGCGCCAGTGCTTACATTTTTAATAGCCCGTTTTTCGAAACAATTATTTAACGGATATGAGTTTGGTTTTGAGTTGCTGATATTGAATGGTTTACTTATGCTTTTGGGGCTAGTTTTTAGTTCAGAGAAGAAATGAACCCACTGATTGTTAAAAATGTTAAAATTTGTAAAAATCATTTCGTACTTTTGAAATACTATTAGCAATCTTTTTGGCGTTTAACCTAAAACAGCTTGTGAAAAAAATACTACACATAATCATTGGGCTTTTAATTCTTGTAGTGGTTATTTCATGCGAGGACGAGAAGTACGTTTCTATCAATGAGGTGCAGTTAGCGTTTTCTGCTGATACGGTCATGTTTGACACCATTTTTACATCAATCGGTTCAACCACCCAACATCTTAAAGTTTATAACCCCTACGATCAGAAATTATTAATTTCGTCGGTTCGTTTGGCAAAAGGCGATGAATCGAAGTTTCGCCTGAATGTTAACGGGATCGCCGAAAATGAAGTGTTTGATTTGGAGATTCCTCCCCAAGACAGTATTTACATTTTTGTTGAAGTAACCATTGATCCTACGGGAAATAACATGGCCATGGTTGTTCAGGACTCCATCGAGTTTACGACCAATGCTTCGTTTCAGGATATTGATTTGGTTGCTTGGGGGCAGGATTTTCACCTGGTACGGGATGCTCGGATAAAAACGACGACTTGGACGGCGGATAAGCCTTATTTGGTGTATAACTATGCCTATGTGGACAGCGGAGAAGTGTTGACCATAGATCCTGGAGCAAAGATTTACTTTCATGATAATGCCGGATTGTATGTTCGGGGCCGGATAAAAGCGCAGGGAGAGTTTGGGCAACCGATTGTTTTTCAGGGCGACCGTTTGGAGGATGTTTATCAGGATGTGCCCGACCAGTGGAATGGCTTGTTGCTGTTCTCCGGAAGCCATGGCAATGTGTTTAACTATGCTGAAATTAAAAATGCCAATATTGGCCTGCAGGTGGGTAACATTGAAGATGAAGGTTATGCCACGGTAGAGTTGGGCAACACAAAGATTTACAACCATGCTTATGCCGGCATTTTTTCCCTTAAATCGAAAATTAAAGCCTACAATTGTTTGATCACGAATTGTGGATTTTACGCAGCAGCTTTGCTTGTTGGAGGCGAATACGATTTTTACCATACCACCATTGCCAACTATTGGGGCGGATTTTCCGGAACTTCGCGTTCTTCAGCTTCTTTGGTGCTTTCCAATTTGCTGATCATTGATCAGTCTTCAGGCGAAAGTGTCAGCTATGTGGGTGATTTAGAAAAGGCCAATTTTGCAAACAGTATTATTACCGGGAATATTAGTTCGGGCAACGAGCTGGAACTAGGTATATCAGATGAGGCTGGTTTTAACTACAATTTTGATCACTGCTTACTGCAGGTGTCTGACACCTTTAATATTTCAGATCCGGACTATTTTTCTGGAATTCTCCGTGGTATCGATCCTAAGTTTAAAGATCCCTACGAAAAGCTAAACTTCGAACTGGATACTTTAAGCCCTGCTAAAGATGCTGGTTTGCGTCGTATTGGCCAGCAGTATCCTTTGGACTTGCTGAATCAGGGGAGAACCGATGATGCCGGTCCGGATTTAGGCGCTTATGAGCGGATTGAGAAGGTTGCCCGGTAAAACGTTGTCATGGTCAAACTTGGACTGTGTTTGTTGATTTATTTTATCTTTAGTTGGAACCTTTTCGGGCAGTCAGAATCTCCATCTACGATTCATATCCTTTTTTACAATGTTGAAAACCTTTTTGATACGGTGAATGATTCATTGACCAATGATGATGAATTTTTGCCGGAAGGTGATCGGCGGTGGACCAACAGACGGTTTTATGAGAAGCTTAACCGGCTAAGCAAAGTGATTTTGGCAAGTGCCGGTTTTGAGCCTCCGGAAATTATTGGTTTGTGTGAAGTTGAAAATAGCCAGGTCCTTGAGAAGTTGTTGGAAACAACGCCTTTGAAGAATTACAATTATTCGGTGATTCACAAAGACTCGCCCGATGAGCGAGGAATTGATGTTGCTCTCCTGTTTCGGTCGGATCACATAACCCCTGTTGATTATTACTATTGGCCTGTTTATGATGGTAAGCAGCGGCTAATGACCACCCGTGAGATTTTGTCAGCTACCTTTCAATTACCCGGACGGGATACGATTCATGTGTTTTTTAATCATTGGCCTTCGCGTTACGGAGGTCAAGCCGAAACAGAAAACGAGCGCATGTTGGCTGCAAAAACTTTGCGTGGGGCTATTGATGGTATTCAGCTTTTAAAGCCGAACCCCAAAGTGGTGGTGATGGGGGACTTTAACGACCAGCCTCAAAACAAAAGTTTGCTGGATGGTTTACAAGCGAAGCGGAAAGACAACTTAGCTATCGATGGCGAGCTGATAAATCTGGCTAGTAAGTGGAAGCAAGGAACGATAAAATACCGCCAGGCCTGGACGGTTTTTGATCAAATACTGGTTTCTGATCAGCTTTTGAAAGTTCAGGGGTGGCACACACGTCCTGAATTTGCTGCGCCGGTAACATTACCTTTCTTGCTTGAAGCTGACGCCAAATTCAAAGGTCAAAAACTAAATCGGACGTATGTTGGGTTCAAATACCATGGTGGGTTTAGCGATCATTTGCCTGTATTGTTAAAGCTGGAACAAGCGAATTAGACTTCGCCTAAGAAAAAGATTTCGCCTGATGTATCGGTGAATTGATGTGTAATTTCGACCCGAAGACTGTTGTTATGAACAGCAAAGGAGATCATTGCTAACAATGCTCTCCTTTGAGTATCTGGTGAATTCCTATAGATTTTTATTCTTTCACTGGCTTTAATCCCATTTTCTCCGCTACTTTAATCATGTATTCAAAGGCTTCGTCATGGTTGTTATGAATCTCTCCTTCAAGAATTGCTTCTTTGATGGCACTTTTTATATCACCCACCTCGCGGGAAGGGGAGAGATTGAAAACCTCCATAATCTCTTCGCCGGAAACCGGTGGTTGAAAGTTACGGATATGATCCCGCTCTTCCAGGTCTTTTAGCTTTTCGCGAACCAGTTGGAAGTTTTTGAGGTACCGTTTTACTTTGGTCTCATTCTTCGAAGTGATGTCTGCTTCACACAAGGTCATCAGATCGTCAATTTCATCACCGGCCTCAAACAGCAGACGGCGTATGGCCGAATCCGTGACTTCTTCTTCCGACAGAACGATTGGACGCATATGCAGGGAAACCATCTTTTGGATGTATTTCATTTTTTCGTTCATGGGCAGCTTCATGCGGCGGAAAATGCCGGGAATCATTTTCGCTCCGATAAAGTTGTGGGCATGAAATGTCCAGCCTTGACCGGGAATAAATTTCTTGGTGCGCGGTTTAGCAATGTCGTGGAGCAGGGCTGACCAGCGCAACCACAAGTTATCGGTATTTGGAACAATGCGGTCCAGTACCTCCAGGGTGTGGTAGAAGTTGTCTTTATGTCCAATGCCATTAACCTCTTCACGGCCTTTTAGCTGGTTTAGCTCGGGGAAAATGAGTTTCAATAAACCGGTTTTTTCCAGTAGCTTAAAGCCTTTGGAGGGCTTGTCGGCTAAAATAATCTTATTTAGCTCCTCAATGATTCGCTCGTTGGAAACAATTTTAATGCGGTCCTTATTTTGTGCAATTGCTTCGAGGGTTTTTTCTTCAATTATAAAATTCAATTGGGTTGAGAAACGGATGGCACGCATCATCCGAAGCGGATCATCGGAGAAGGTGATGGAGGGATCCAGCGGAGTGCGAATAATTTTTTTCTTCAAATCTTCAATTCCGCCAAAAGGATCAATCAACTCTCCAAATTGGTCCTTGTTCAGACAAATGGCCAGTGCATTAATAGTAAAGTCGCGCCTTTTCTGATCGTCTTCCAGAGAGCCGTCTTCGACAATGGGTTTGCGGGAGTCGTGCTGGTAAGATTCTTTTCGAGCTCCAACAAATTCAACTTCCAGTTCCTGATACTTTAGCATGGCTGTACCAAAGTTTTTGAAAACACTGACGGGTGTTTTGGGACCAATTCTGCGCGCTACTTTTTTGGCAAGTTCAATACCACTGCCTAAAGTGACCACATCAATGTCCGGTGAATTTCTTTTCAGTAATAAATCTCTGACAAAACCGCCTATAACGAAACAGGCTTGTCCTAGCTGATCGGCTTCTTCCGAAATGATAGAGAATATAGGGTGTTGCAAATGTTTTTTCATGAAATAAATAAGAGGTTTTAAACCTTAATAAAAGATGCAAGTGTGACAAATTGTTTAAAACTGTGCCAAAATTACAATTATTTCTCTACCTTAAAGTCTAATATGGGGTAGAAAATAAAAATGGCACGGCGATTGATATTTAGATATCTAAAAATTTATATATTTGCATAATAAAAATAGAAAGTCATGTTAGAACATTTAACCAAAGAGACATTTAAAGAGAAAGTTTTCAACTTTGAACAAAATAAAGATTGGAAATACGAAGGTGATGCACCTTGCTTAATTGATTTTTATGCCGACTGGTGTGGCCCATGTAAAATGATTGCGCCGGTTTTGGAGGAGTTACAAAAAGAGTATGGAGAGGCCATCAAAATTTACAAGGTCGATACAGAAGATCAACGTGAATTATCGTCGATGTTCGGTATTCAGAGTATTCCATCCTTGTTGTTTGTTCCAAAAGATAACCAACCCCAGATGGCGCAAGGGGCTTTACCCAAAGCGACACTGGAGCAGGCAATTTCAGAAGTGCTTAAAGTAGAGAAGCCAGTTGCTTAACGTTTACAAAAGCACTTTAGAGAATAAATTTATAGAAACAAGGAAAGGACGCGTTCGAGTTTTATGCCGCGTGAGCCTTTAATCAGAATCAATTTATTCACAAATGGTTTTAGTTGATATAGGTAGTCAGAGAGAAGTTCGACATGGTCGAACTTCTCTGCTTTTAGAGCGTTCGTTTCCGTTTTTTCGAATTCAGGGCCAACCAGGAGGATCTTCTCCAGTTCTTGCGTTTGTAAGAAATCGACAATCTTTTGGTGCTCCATAGCCGATTGTCCGCCCAGTTCAAGCATATCACCTAAAATGACAATTTTGCCAGCATGATTCATTGCTGTGAAGTTTTTCAGTGCAGCCATCATGCTGGTTGGGTTGGCGTTGTAGGCATCCATGATAAGCTTGTTGCTGCCTTGGGTAATGAGTTGCGAGCGGTTGTTACTGGGCAAGTAGCTTTCAATAGCTTTCTGGATGGCCAGCGGATCAACCTGGAAGTGCAGACCAATGCGGGCTGCTGCCAGTATGTTTTCAAAATTGTAGTTTCCAATCAGTTTCGATTTCAGGTAAAGCCAGCCTTTTGGAAAAAGGGCTTTTACGGTGAGGTAGTACGGTGACTCCTGTACTTCGCCACGAAGTTGTGCCTGTTCTGACTGTCCGTAGCTTAACTGCTCAAGCCCTTGGGCTTGTCGGATTAGCAGCTCATTATCCTGGTTGATAAAGCAGGCAGCCTGCTTATTGCGCAGATAGTCATAAAGCTCTGATTTGGTTTGAATAACTCCTTCAAAGGAGCCGAACCCTTCTAAGTGTGCTTTCCCGATGTTGGTGATTATGCCCAGATCCGGATCGGCAATTTGGCAAAGGGCGGCAATCTCTCCCGGATGGTTAGCACCCATCTCCACAACGCCAATCTCTGTTTGGCTGGTCATGGATAGCAAGGTGAGAGGAACGCCAATATGGTTGTTTAAATTGCCTTGGGTAGAACTTACCTTATACTTTTGTTGCAGAACGGATACGATCAGTTCTTTGGTGGTTGTTTTGCCATTGGTTCCGGTAATCCCCAGTACGGGTATTGCCAGTTGCTGGCGATGATGGGCAGCTAGTTGCTGTAGGGTAGTAAGCACATCGCGAACGACAAAGAATCGGTCGTTTTCTGGCAGGTTCATACTGTCAACTACCGCGTAGGCTGCTCCTTTCTCCAAGGCATCGGCAGCGTACTTGTTTCCGTCAAAATTGGGCCCTTTCAGGGCAAAGAAAATACATCCGGGAGTAATTTGTCGACTGTCAGTCGATAAGGTGGGATGCTTTAGAAACTGTTCGTAAAGTTGTTCTATATTCATGTGTTCAGAAAAAATAAAACCCCATTTTTTCAAATGAGGTTTAAATGGAATTTGCTTATTTTTTTTAGAACCCCTGAGGGCTTCCTACTCTTGTCATTGCACAACGGAAACCAATATCATTGCTTGCCTGATCTTGTTCCAGATAACGTCGTGTCCCAGGAATGAGCCAGTAAGCACGATCTTTCCATGATCCACCTTTGTAAACCCGCACGTTGTCTGAAATTAACGAGGTGAATTGTCCGGCTTCGTCTGATTTCAGATACATATCTTCAGTGGACAGCTGATCCTGTAAGGCTTGCCAGTCCGGTCCTTCAATGATCTGAGAACTGTAGTCTCCATCTTTAAAGTTGCGGTAATCAGCAATGGTGTCCTGAATTAACTCGCCATATTCGTTGCGAACCAGATTTCCATCTCCATCCCGGCGATATTGCGTGAACACATTTCCGCGGAAAGGTTGAAATTCGTCAACATCCTGTTGGTTCATCGGACGGTATACGTCAGCAACCCATTCGTTTACATTTCCGGCCATACAATACAGACCATAATCATTGGGATGGTATGAATTAACTGGAGCTGTAATGTCGGCGTTGTCATTAAGAGCACCAGCCATACCCATCATATCTCCACGACCACGAACAAAGTTTGCCATCATCTGTCCGCGGTCTTTTTTGGAGTCATCGCGCAGGTAACTTCCATTCCAAGGGTAAAGTTTGCGCTCAGTCAATAATTCGCCATCGGCATTTCCAATCAAACCGTAGGCTGCATATTCCCACTCTGCTTCGGTTGGAAGCCGGTAATTGGGGAGCAGAACTCCATCTTCCCACTTAAGCTTGCGCGCATTTCCGGCAGCATCTTCAATGGGATTATCGCCTTCTGTACCTTCATAAAGTCCGGCCAAATAGCTGTTTGTCGTGTAGACATTCTGACCTGTTTGGGTGTTGTCGTGTTGCAGTACGCCACGATCAACCAGAATTTGCTCGTTGACACGATCTGTCCGCCATTTGCAATAAGCGTCGGCTTGCAACCAGCTAACTCCAACTACAGGATAGTCGCTGTAAGCAGGATGTCTGAAATAGTTTTGGATATAAGGTTCGTTATAGCCCAACTCTTTGCGCCATACCAAGGTGTCAGGCAGGGCCGCTTTGGCTTTTCCCGGGTGCTCCGGGTAAACCCGTTGAAGCCAGAAAATGAATTCACGGTAGTCAAGATTCGAAACTTCGGTTTCATCCATATAAAACGAAGCGACAGTTACCCGTCGGGGCATGTTGTTCCAATCATACATAACGTCTTGCTCCACACGTCCCATTGTGAATGTTCCCCCTTCGATGAAGGTGAGTCCGGGGCCTGTAATTTGGTTGTAATCGCCATCGGCTTGAAAACCTCCGTTGTCAGGATTGTTGTATTCCCATCCGGTTGTACTTGATGCTTTTTTTGCTTTGCCACCTTTCCCTAAAAGCCCACAACCTGCCATCAAGACAGCCAAACTTAAGAATAATACGGCCTTAAATTTCATCATCTGTATTTTCAGTTTGATTTTATTATGCACAAATATAACTAAATTGTTCTATTCTTATTGTTTGGTTTGTACAACTTTTTAATAAGAAATTGTTGAATAGTCTTTGTATTTTTGCCTATTTGCAAGAGAAAACGACATTATTCTCTTTGATTAATGATCCTTAATTGTTAGGGATTTATGGTTGAAGGTGTTTCATTTTTAAATCAAGAGTCTTGTTTTGATGAGATTATATTTGTTTATTTTAATTATTTTCTTGTACTCAGAAGCTGTGTCTGCCCTTCCTGATCAACGTCAGATTTTGTGGACGGATGCAGCAACAATGAGCGGTCTTCAACCATTCGGAGCATTCGAACAGGCTTACATCTCCGACGATGGTTTGCCCATTTATCAGGAGATAATTGAACTGGAGGGACCCAATAAACGGATTGAACTGGTCAACTTTGTGTTTGAGACGATTGATGGCCAAGGAACGGAGTTGAAAGCGTTAGGTGACTCGCTTGTAGTTAAGCCCCGCTATGGCTCCTCGGATGGGAAGTTTTTCGCCATGCTTCATTTTATGCCAGTTATTCAGAAAGGTAATTCGTTAAAGCGCTTGGTTTCATTTGATATCGAGACATATACTGTGTCGGCGAAGTCCGTACGCCTGAAGAATGAGGTTCAGACGCGATCGTCGGTTTTGGCTTCCGGAAGATGGGTGAAAATAAAAACTACTGCAGAGGGAGTACATCAAATTACATACGCTCAGCTTCAGGAGTGGGGCTTTAGCCAGCCTGAAACTGTTTGTTTGTATGGCAACGGAGGTTATATGCTGCCAAAAATGAACGACGAATTCTACTGGGATGACTTACAACAAAACGCAATTTTTCATGGGCAGAATGGTCAGGGAGAAAAGTGCCTGTTCTTTTATGCTACCGGAACAGTGCGCTGGGAGTTGGATGAAACCACCAGACAGTTTGTTCATGCGCGAAACGATTATTCGGATCATGCCTATTACTTTTTAACGGATCAGGGCAGTCAAATGACGATTGTCACGGCCCCTGAAATTATAGCCCTTGCCAATTACCAGACTTCCACTTTTGATGAGCGATTGGTTCATGAACTGGAACAGGAAAACCTGATCCGTTCTGGGCGAAGGTGGTTTGGCGAAAAGTTTTCGAACGGGCAAAGCCGGTCTGTGGTTTTACCACTTTCAAACCTGGCCGACGCGCGAACTGTTCATGTTGATTTGACCGGGGCCGGACGTTCGGGAAGTAGTTCTGCCTTTCAGGTGAGTCTTAATAAATCGAATGTTGATGCCTTAAATTTCACCCCAGTGAATATGGGCGATGCTGTTGCCACCTATGCCGACCTGGAAAGTACCTCGTACGAAATTACCTCTTCCGAAGAGCGCCTGAATGTTGGCTTGCGCTACAGCGCTTCGAACAACACTTCCTTTGCCTGGCTCGACTTTATAAGATTGAACTATCGGCGCAAGCTCGAGGTGAAGGATCAATTGGTGTTTCGTGATTTAGCCAGTGTTGGAAGCGGTATGCTGACTCAATTTGACTTAACCGTTTCCAGCGGCGATTGGCAGATTTGGGATGTAACTGATTTTACTCAGCCTGTATCCATGCCTTTTTCCATTGAAAATAGCCGGGCGAGTTTTAAAGCAGCTACCGATGAGTTGTGTGAGTTTGTGGCTTTCAATACGAGGGCTGAATTGCCCCGGCCGGAGTTGGTTGGACCGATTGATGCACAAAACCTGCATGGCCTGACCGGGATGGATATGGTAATTATTACACATCCTGACTTTTTGAATGAAGCTAATGCCTTGGCTCAATTTCATGGGCAAAATGGAGCCTTGGCCGTTGAAGTGGTGACTCCTGACAAAATTTACAATGAATTCTCCGGAGGAGCGCCCGATGTGGCTGGTATCCGCAATTTTTTGAAAATGCTTTACCAGCAGCCGAATTCATCGCTGAAATATGTGCTTTTGTTTGGTGATGGCAGCTATGACAATAAAAACATTCGCGGGGAAGCAACCAATCTTATTTTGACTTACCAGTCGCCCAACTCCCTGTTGCCAACTTCGTCTTTTGTTACCGACGACTTTTTTGTGCTTTTGGATGAAGGCGAAGGTGAATATCAGGGGATGATTGATTTGGGAATCGGACGTATTCCGGCCAATACCGTTGCTGAAGCAAAAATTGCCGTTGATAAAATCAGGAATTATGCCAGCAACAGCTCACTGGGCAACTGGCGGAATGTTATTGCCTTTATTGGCGACGATGAGGACTCCAATGTGCATATGACTCAAGCGGAGGGATTAGCCACGATTGTCAATGAAACCAGTTCGGCATTTTATACCGATAAAATCTATTTTGATGCTTATCAGGAACAGTCAACAACCAGTGGCAACCGGTATCCGGAAGTGAACGAGGCCATTAACAATCGGGTAAAAGAAGGGGTGCTGATCCTGAATTATACCGGACATGCCAGCGAAACGACGCTGGCTGCCGAAAAGGTGTTAACCCCCAGTGAAATTGATAACTGGTCGAACTATAATAAGCTTCCGGTTTTTGTTACGGCAACTTGTGAGATCAGTCGGTTTGATGCCGATGAGAAGAGTGGGGGTGAGCACATTCTTTTCAATCCCAATGGTGGAGGCATCGGCCTTTTCAGTACCACCCGGGTTGTTTATTCCAATCCGAATTATGTGCTGAACAAAGAATTTTATGCCCATGTGTTTAGTCAGGATGAGCACGGTAATAACCTGCGCATGGGCGATGTGCTGAAGCGCTCCAAAAACGGGGTCAATACCGGAATTAATAAACGAAGTTTTACACTCCTGGCCGATCCTGCACTGCGCTTGGCTTTCCCGAAATTTCATGTTCAAACAGAAACGATCAATGGTCAGCCAGTCAGTGAACTGACCGAAGAGTTAGGAGCCTTGTCGGTGGTGACCATTGCTGGGAAGGTCGCAGATCATACCGGGAAGGTGTTGACCGATTTCAATGGCGAGTTGATGCCGGTGGTGTATGACAAGAAATATCCGGTGGAAACGCTGGGAAATAATGGTGAAGAGCCTTTCAGTTTTGAAATGCAGGATCATGTTATTTACAAGGGAGTTACTTCGGTGACTGATGGCCGGTTTGAATTCTCATTTATCATCCCCAAAGACATTTCTTATGCTGTGGGAAGCGGTAAAATCAGCTACTATGCCAACAATGGCGAGCTTGATGCACATGGCGTTTTTGATGAGTTTGAGATTGGAGGTGCGGTTGATGGTTCCGTTAATGATACGGAAGGGCCTGCCGTTGATCTTTACCTGAATAGTCCGGAGTTTAAATCGGGCGACCGGGTTGGAAAAAATGCTGTTTTAATTGTTAATATTGAAGATGAGCATGGAATCAATACCATCGGGGTAGGAATCGGGCATGATATTACGCTGGTTCTGGATGATGATTATTCGAATGTGATGGTGCTGAATGATTATTTTTTGAGTGAAAAGGACAGCTATAAAAAAGGACAGGTTATTTTTCCCCTGAACAACCTGAGTGTGGGGGAGCACACGCTCAAGTTTAAAGTGTGGGATGTGCTGAATAACTCCACAGAGGTTGAAATTCGGTTTGTGGTTGATTCCAAGCTCGAAATTCTAAGTTTGGAAACTTATCCCAATCCGGCCAGTGATTTTGCTAACTTTGTATTTACGCACAATCGTCCGGATGAATCGTTCGATACCCAGCTGGAAATCTACAACCTGTCCGGCAGTTTGGTCGAGGTGTTAAAACAGCGTCTGGGTTCAAACGGAACGGAAAGTTTACCGTTGGTGTGGCCAATCAATGAAAGCCAGATGTTGGTGCGCAACGGCGCTTACCTTTATCGGGTTATCATTACAGCCGACGATGGTTATTCGGCCAACAAAGCCGGTAAAATTATTATTTCGCGCTATTAGTTTGTTCTGTGATATACTTTTTACGCCTTACGCTACGTTCTCCATTTTGGGTTTCCTGCTTGGGAACTCTTTTACGATGATCTATATTTGCAATTCAATACCTTGAAATAGTGATAATGAAAAAACGATTTACAGTTCTTGCTTTTTTGATTGGACTTATGCTCTTCTCCAACGAGACTTTTGCACAGGCCACTTCATCAACAACAGGAGCTAACACAATTTTAACCGGTGTGCCTTTTCTGACAATTGCGCCTGACTCACGGGCCGGAGCAATGGGAGACGCCGGAGTTGCCTCTACGCCAGACATGAATTCTCAGCATTGGAATCCTGCGAAATATGCTTTTATCGATAGCGAGATGGGGGTTGCTCTTTCTTATACCCCTTGGCTGCGCAACCTGGTTGATGACATTAATTTGGCCTACCTGGTGGGGTATAAACGCCTGGATGACTTACAGACCATCAGTGCTTCACTCCGTTACTTTTCACTGGGCGACATATCGTTTATGAGTGATTATGGTGATTTTCAAGGTCAGCAAAGTCCCAATGAGTTTGCGATTGATGTGGCTTACACCCGTTTGTTAAGCGACCATTTTTCCGGATCGGTGGCCATGCGTTACATCCGGTCGGATTTAACCGGCGGACAGTTGGTTAATGGAGTGCCATCAACAGCAGGTAACTCTTACGCGGCTGACATTGCGTTTTATTACCAGAATGAAATGCGGGTGAACCGGAAGGAGTCCGTTTTTTCGGCCGGTATTAATATTTCCAACATCGGAAGTAAAATTTCCTATACCGACGGGCAAACTAAAGACTTTATTCCTACCAACCTGAAGTTGGGAGTCGGTTATCAAACCGAGATGGATCAATACAACACCATCGGTTTTTATTTTGATATCAATAAATTATTGGTTCCTACACCAAGTACAGATTCAGTTGATATTGTGGAAGGTGGTTTTAGCGAGGATAAATCGGTAATCTCCGGTATCTTCAGTTCATTTGGCGATGCGCCCGGCGGGCTGAAAGAAGAATTGCAGGAGATTAGCTATGCCGTGGGGGCTGAATATTGGTACAACAAGCAGTTTGCCTTGCGCGTTGGTTATTTTTATGAGAATGAAAATAAAGGAAACCGAAAATTTATGACAGCAGGTGCGGGCTTGAAATTGAATGTTTTTGCCCTTGATTTTTCTTACCTGATACCAACGGTGCGGAATCATCCGCTTGAAAACACCTTACGTTTTACACTCTCATTTGATTTCGAATCTTTTAACAACCAACGCCGATGATGCCATTTCGTATTGGGTACGGCTACGATGTTCATCGTTTAGCTGTCGGAGAAAGCCTGTGGTTGGGAGGTATCCTTATTGAACATGATAAAGGAACCGTTGCCCATTCTGATGGCGATGTGATTATTCATGCCTTATGTGATGCGATGCTCGGAGCCGTGAAGCTTCGCGACATTGGTTATCACTTTCCGGATAATTCAGCCGATTTTAAAAATGTGGATAGTAAAATATTGCTGGCCAAAGTAAAAGACTTGGTCGAAAGTAAAGGCTACGTATTGGGGAATGCAGATATTACCATTGCAGCCCAAAAGCCTAAGTTGAAAAATCATATTCCTTTGATGGAGCAAAAGCTGACGGAAGTGCTGCAGGCTGATGATCTAGCCATTTCAATAAAAGCAACGACCACCGAGCAACTTGGTTTTGAAGGAAGAGAAGAAGGCATGTCGGCGCATGCTGTTGTCTTATTAGTGAAAAAAGAATCATGAAAAAAAATACCTTGGTCATTGGGGCCAGCGAAAACCCCGATCGCTATTCTCATAAGGCGATCAAAGCTTTACGCAACAACGGACACCCAGTTGTGGCCATTGCTCCTCGTGCAGGAAAAGTGGAAGATGTTGAGTTTGACACGTCTAAAAAGCCTTACTCCGAAATTGATACAGTAACGCTTTATGTGGGGCCGCGCCATCAGCCCGATTATTACGATTACCTTTTTGAGTTAAATCCCCGACGGGTTATTTTCAATCCGGGAACGGAAAATCAGGAATTGGTTCGAAAACTGGAGAACAAAGGGATAGAGGCTGAAGAAGCCTGTACATTGGTTTTATTAAGCATTGGGGCCTACTGATATGTATCAAACCATTCAAAATCTGGAAGAATATCAAGCGCTGGTTGCCAATGAACCTGCGCTTTTGGTATACTATTCAACGGTTGAGTGCCAGGTATGCAAAGTGCTGAAACCGAAAGTGGGAGAAATGATCCGGCAGCACTTTCCAAAGGTTAAGCTGGCCTATGTCAATCTCAATGAGTCGCCGGAGTTGGCGGCCCAAAACCGTATTTTTGTGGTGCCAACCCTTCAGGTGATTTTAGACGGGCATGAGTATATTCGGAAGAGCAGAAGTTTCAGTATTCATGAACTCCAGGAGCAGTTAGCCAGACCTTATCAGTTAATGTTCTCCTAAAAAATTTGGAAAAACAGATAAATTAAGGTTATTTTTACTAGTAATATTAAAGTTTTTGCTTTGAGGAAACTAGTATTAAGTTTTTTTCTTCTTTTGTTTAGCTCCATGACTTCCATTCATGGGCAGGTCCAAACTTCAAAAATAGATAGTCTGCTTGAGGTTTTACCCCGTTTGCATGGTGCTGATCTGGCTGATGCCAGCCTTGAATTGGCAGACGCTTACCTGTATCTTACTCCGGAAAAAACGATTGAGTATGGAGAAAAAGCACTTGCTTTGTTAGCTGACTCCGACAGACCAAATGAACTCTGTTATGCTAAGCTGTTAATTGGAACTGGCTATATTGCAATCGGTGAATTTAACAAAGGGGAAAAGTTTATTACCCCCGCATTGTCCCTTGCCCGCAAAATAAAAAATGCCAAGTATATCAGCATTGGGTTAAGTGCTTTGGCTGCTTTTCATATGAATACCGGAAATTATGCCAAAGCCATGGAGTTGTTTAAGGAAACCCTGGAAAAGGCAACGCAGGCAGGTTTACCCGACTGGGAGGCGCGGGCCAAGTTAAACATCGGTTCTCTTTTAACCAACCAAGGCGACCGAGCCGGCGGATTGCGCTATATGACAGAAGCTTTGGCTTATTTTGAGTATTCGGGCAATGCGCCTGTTGTAGCGCGAATCATGAATAATATTGCAGTCAACTATCATGCCTGGCGTGACTATGATCTGGCCTTAAAGTATTATCGTAAAACGCTTCGTGCCTATGAAGTCTCGGGCGATTTGCTTGGAAAGGTGGTTGTCTTGAATAACATTGGCGAAATATACAAAGATAAAGGGCAGTACGACATGGCCCTGCAGTACTACGATCAGATTTTTGACCTGGCAGAGAATAACTCAATCAGCGACTTTTACCTGGCTATTGGAAAGGTAGGATTGGCTGAGACCTATTTGCTAAAAGGCGATAATGCGTTGGCGCGCGATTATGCCAATCAATCCCTGCATGTTTTTGATTCACTTGGTATGAAGGAGGGAGAGATTAATGCCAAGCTGATTCTTTCTCAGGTTAATATGCATGAAGACAAGCTGGTTCGGGCCAATGAAATAGTAGATGACTGTTTGATTGAGGCGAAGGCTATTGGTTTGAAAGAGTTAATTCAAAAAGCCTATCTCTTGAAATCAGAAATTCTTCAGAAACAAAAAGACGATAGCGGGGCTTTGGAGAATTACAAAAAATATGTGGCAATTGCTGACTCCCTGAAACTGGAGAAGCAAACCCATCAATTGGCTCTTCACCGGGCGGAGTTGGATCTTTCAGAAAAAGAAAATGAAATTGAGTTGCTGCAGAAGGATAATGAAATCAAAGATTTGCAGCTGATCAAACAAAAGTCTCAATCACGAACATTTATTGTTGCCATTGCATTGCTGCTGGCTTTGGTGGGCCTTTCGTTAAGCTACAATAAAGCCCGGAAAAGAGCGAATGACTTGTTGCAACAGAAGAATAAGCAAATTATTGAACAGCATGAAGAGTTGCTGCGGGTTAATCAGACCAAGGATAAGTTTCTGTCGATTATCGGGCATGATTTGCGGAACCCGATAGGAGCCTTTAAAGACATGGTGAGCCAGTTGGCCGAATTTCCGGAAATGTTTGATGAAGCACTGCGCAGTCAGATTCTTGAGGAACTTCGCGATGAAGCAGAGAGTACTTATTTTTTGCTGGATAACTTGCTTTTATGGGCTAAAGCGCAGAAAAACAGCATTCAATTTAAACCGGAGAAGCTGAAGCTAAATCTGGTGATTAAGAATAACATCATTTTAAATTCGCGAACTGCCACCCGTAAAAAGATTGACTTGAAGGCAAACATTCCTGATGAAGTGCTGGTTTATGCGGACCACAACATGGTTGATCTGGTTGTTCGTAACCTACTCTCGAATGCCCTGAAATTTACACCGGAAAATGGGAAAGTTGACATCCTTGTAAAACCGGTGGATGCCAATTTCATCGAAGTAAGTATCAAGGACACCGGTGTTGGCATTGCAGAGAACGACCTCCCGAGGCTTTTAGATCCCAACGACCATTTGTCAACTTATGGTACGAGCAACGAAAAAGGCTCGGGCCTTGGCCTGGTGCTGTGCCGCGAATTCATCGAAATGAATGGCGGTAAACTCGCGATTCACTCTCAGGTAGGGCAGGGCAGCACCTTTAGCTTTACCCTAAAAAAGTACAGGGTCAAACAAGCCTAAAACAGACCTTTTAAAGTCTCATCAGAGCTCTCGTGAGGCAAGGTTACTTTTAGGTTTGGATTGGCCTCCATGGCTCGCTTAATGGCAAAAACAGCCGATGGGTTTCCAGCCCAGTTGCGACGGGCAATTCCATTATTCACATCCCAATGAAGCATCATCTCCAAACGTTGGTCTGATTCGGCACTGCCATCTATGGTGAGTCCAAAGCCGCCGTTGATTGACTCGCCCCAGCCAACACCACCGCCATTGTGAATGGAAACCCAGCTTGCTCCCCGGAATGAATCCCCAATGACGTTTTGGATAGCCATATCAGCTGTAAAGGCCGAGCCATCATAGATGTTTGATGTTTCGCGGTAAGGTGAATCCGTTCCGGAAACATCGTGGTGGTCACGGCCCAGAACAATCGGAGCAGAAATCTTTCCATCCCGAATTGCTTGGTTAAAGGCTTGTGCCAGTTTGATCCGTCCTTCTGCGTCAGCATAAAGGATACGGGCTTGAGAACCAACTACCAATTGATTTTTTCCAGCTTCTTCAATCCAATGAATGTTGTCTTGCATTTGCGATTGAATTTCAGCGGGAGAATGTTGGTAGATTTCTCGTAGTACTTGGGCTGCAATCTCATCTGTTTGAGCCAAGTCAATGGGATCTCCCGAGGTACATACCCAGCGGAAAGGCCCAAAGCCATAATCAAAAAATAGCGGGCCCATAATATCTTGTACATAGGATGGGTAACGGAATTGCTGATCTGCTTTAAACACATCCGCTCCGGCACGGCCAGCTTCCAAGAGGAAGGCATTGCCATAGTCCCAGAAATACATGCCTTGGGAAGTCAGTTTATTGATTGCTGCAACATGCCGGCGCAGGGTTTTATAAACTTCTTCTTTAAATTGTTCAGGTTGTTCGGCAAGCATTTGTTTGGCAGTTTCAAAATCGATTCCTGCAGGATAGTAGCCACCACCAAATGGGTTGTGCAGCGATGTTTGATCAGAACCGAGATCAACCACGATATTTTCGTCTGCAAATTTCTCCCACAAATCAACAATGTTACCTTGGTAAGCAATTGAAACCGCTTCTTTGTTTTGTTTGGCTTCCTGCATCCGAACGATTAGCTCATCCAGATTTTCATAAACCTCGTCAACCCAGCCTTGCTCATGACGAACCTGTGTGGCTTTGGGGTTAATCTCGGCAACAACTCCAACCATACCGGCAATCTTAGCTGCTTTGGGCTGAGCGCCTGACATACCGCCTAAGCCGGAAGAAACGAAGATTTTTCCAGCCATGTCGGTGGCTCCTTGCAGGCGAGCGGCGTTCATCACGGTAATGGTGGTTCCGTGCACAATTCCCTGTGGTCCGATATACATGAATGAACCTGCAGTCATTTGTCCGTATTGAGTGACTCCAAGCGCATTCATACGTTCGTAGTCATCACGTCCCGAATAATTCGGGATCACCATCCCATTGGTGACCACCACCCGTGGCGCATTGGGATGTGATGGGAAAAGTCCCATCGGATGGCCTGAGTATAAAACAAGGGTTTGCTCATCCGTCATTTCTGACAAGTATTTCATGCAAAGGCGATACTGTGCCCAGTTTTGGAAAACAGCCCCATTGCCTCCGTAGGTAATGAGCTCGTGTGGGTGTTGAGCTACGGCATAATCCAGGTTGTTTTGAATCATTAGCATGATACTGGCTGCTTGGACAGAATTGGCTGGATAGTCGCTAATTGGCCGGGCTTTCATTTCGTAATCCGGACGAAGTCGAAGCATGTAGATTCGCCCGAAAGTGTTGAGCTCTTCAGCAAATTCAGGTGCCAAAATGGCATGTTGCTCTTCCGGGAAATAACGGAGTGAATTTTTTAATGCTTGAATTTTTTCAGCTTTTGATAGAATGTCTTTTCGCTTGGGAGCGTGATTGATAGCCGGTTCATAGGCTTTTTTAGGGGGAAGTGGATTGGGAATGCCTTCCCGGATGGCTGCTTGAAATTCGAATTTTGTCATAACCGGATTTTTTGGTTCATCTTTTGAATAATTAGCTCTGACGACAAATTTGGGACTTTCCCCGAAAAGAAACATTGATTTTCATTCGGTTTTGTAATATTTGTACACCGGATATTCGGTTTTAGAAGTTCAGATATTCGAAAGCTTACGATTAAGTTGAAGGATTGAGGAGGGAGGAACGCGCAGACCAATTGTTGTAGTGATAGAATGTTGAATTAAACTATGAATAAATAATTTTGGAATATAAAACACCCATGACAAAAGAATTTGGAGATAAAGGGTAGCGATTTTAAAAACCGGGACTGCCGTCCGAAAATCAGAATATCTGACAATCTTAATTCTTGAGTTTTGGCTTTAATAAAAAAAAATATGAAGAAGACTTGGATCATTTTAGCTGCTATTGCAGTTGTTGTGTTGTTGATGTACTCCTCGGTTAAGGGGACTTATAATACGATGGTTACTCAGGATGAAGCCGTCAATGCCAGCTGGGCACAGGTAGAAAACGTGTATCAGCGGCGGGCTGATTTGATTCCGAACCTGGTGAATACCGTAAAGGGTTACGCCTCACACGAGCAGGAAACCTTGGAAGGTGTGATTGAAGCGCGTTCGAAAGCCACTTCGGTTAATGTGAATCCCGAAAATCTGAATGAGCAGTCTTTGCAACAGTTTCAGCAAGCGCAGGCCGGTTTGAGTTCAGCGTTGAGCCGACTGATGGTGGTTGTAGAGCGGTATCCTGACCTGAAAGCGAACCAGAGTTTCCTGGATTTACAGGCTCAGCTGGAAGGCACCGAAAACCGGATTACGGTAGAGCGTCGGAAGTTTAACGAGAGTGCCCGTGCATTCAATACCTACATTCGCTCTTTCCCTAAAAATATTTATGCCAATCTTTTCGGCTTTGAAAAGAAAGCCTACTTTGAAGCAGATCAAGGCGCTGAGAAAGCCCCTGAAGTAAGTTTCGACTAAAACAATAAACCATGTCAGTACAAGATTTTTTTACAGACAAAGAGAAAAAACAAATTACCGATGCCGTAAAAGCAGCCGAGTTGAACACTTCGGGCGAGGTTCGGGTGCATGTGGAGGGCAAATGCCCGGAAGATGTGCTTGACCGTGCGGCCTATTGGTTTGAAAAGTTAGCGATGCACAAAACAGCGCTTCGAAACGGGGTGTTGTTTTACCTGGCCGTAAGCGACCGGAAGTTTGCCATTTTGGGCGATGCCGGCATTAACGCCAAAGTTCCGGCCGATTTCTGGGATGAAATTAAAGAGCATATGCTTTCGAAGTTTAAAGAAGGCCGGTTTGCAGAAGGTTTGGCTGAGGGAATAGAAAAGGCCGGCGAGCAGCTGAAGGCCCATTTCCCTTATCAAACGGATGATGTCAATGAATTGTCGGATGAAATATCATTCGGAAAAAAATAGCGTAGCATGTTAAAAAGACTTTCATTTTTACTATTACTTTTTTTGAGTCTGGCCGTGTCGGCCCAGGATTTGCCCGAACGGCCTAATCCGCCGCGATTGGTGAATGACCTGGCCGATGTGCTTTCCAATGCCGAGGAACAGCGCATGGAGATGGAGCTGGCGCAGTTTGCCCGCGAAACCTCCAACCAGATTGCCATCGTAACAGTTCCTAGCCTGAATGGCTACGATGCGTCGAGCTTTGCTTTTCGCCTGGGCGAAGAGTGGGGCATTGGACAAAAGGACAAGGATAACGGCGTGGTGGTGCTGTTCAAACCAAAAACAGCCAACGAGCGGGGGCAGATTTTTGTTGCTGTGGGCTATGGACTGGAAGGGGTTATTCCGGACGCTGTGGCCAATCGCGACATTATCGACTACGAGATGATTCCCCGTTTTAAGCAAGGCGACACCTTTGGCGGTTTATATGCCGGAACACAGGTGATCATGGGATTGGCCCGGGGCGAATTCACGGCGCAGGAATACCATGAAAAAGCCTCGGAAGGAAGTGGCGGATTTCCGTTTATCTTCTTGCTGTTCATCATTTTCTTTTTCATTATTCCCATTTTCCGCGGACGACGACGCTATTACAGCACCGGAACGCGTGGAAGCAGTTTGCCATTTTGGTTGCTGATGGGCGGCATGATGGGATCAGGACGCAGCCATGGTGGTTCGTTTGGTAACTTCTCCAGTGGAGGCGGAAGCTTCGGCGGTGGCGGTTTCGGCGGCTTCGGTGGTGGCGGTTTTGGCGGTGGTGGTGCCGGCGGAAGCTGGTAATGCCAGACACGATAAAATATGACATTCAAATCCGGTTTTTCGAAGCCGGATTTTTTTATTGGCCGGTTCTCATCAAAAAAATGACGGGGAACAAAACATTCGATTAAAACAGGAGTTGTTTTAGAAACATTGGGTAAAAGAAGCCGAAAACAGAAAAATATGAAACGATCAAAAAGAATATTGCTAAGCGGCTTGGTGGGAACCATGCTGTTTGCCTGCGGAACGCAGACGAAAAAAACAGAAGCCGAAAAAGAGTCGGTGGTTGTAGAGCAAGCGGTTGAAAAAACGGTGTCAGGAAATTACGTGACGCCGGATTATTTTAAGCGCAGTGAAGGCTACGACTGGGTAGGCATAAAGGTGAGCCAACAGGATGAGAAGCAGTTGGCCATTTCCGTTCGGTCGCGGGCGGATAAAAAGCGGCCAACCTGTACATGGGATGTCACGGCCCGGGAAATTTCAGAAGGTGTTTTTCGTGCCGTGGTGGATGGAAAACCGGTTTTGTTTGCTTTTGAAGGCGATCAGTTAACCATTAAACCCGAAAAGGCGGAAGATGAAGGCGTGTTGTATTTCTATTGCTCAGGAGGAGCCACGGTGGCTGGCAACTATCAAAAGATTGCCGGGGAGCTGGATCCGGAGCAGGTTGACCAAACCCTTTTTAGCCAGGTACTGGAATTGCAGGGAATTGGCTTTCATGTTTCGAGTAAGATGAAGGAGGGCAAAAGCTGGTTAACCATTGTACCCTTTGGTTTGGAGATCTCAAACCGTTCGGTTGAGCACGAAATGGATGGGCAGGTGGTTTGGGCCGAAGTGGAGGATCTGAACAGTGATGGCTCGCCCGAAGTGGTGGTTTTCATTCGCAACGAAGAAACTACCAAAGGAACGGTGATTGCCTATTCGGTCAACAATCGCAAGTCGATGAGCGATGTTTACTTTCAGGATATCAAATTCGATTCCTCCATCAACCAAGGCTACGAGGGAGGCGATGAGTTTGCCATTGTGGAAACGACCCTGAGCCAGCGCTTCCCCATTGCCGGAACCAACAAGCTGCGTCAGGTGAACTACGAAATGGTCAACGGGGAATCTTCGCGCGTGTTTAAAGTAAAAAGTGTGAACGAATTTGAGCGTCCGTAAGCTTTACTGAAGATATATGTAACAAGGGCTCCGATCTTTCTCCCCAAAAGATCGGAGCCTTTTTTTTGCACGTACTTTGAAGTAGGGGAGTCCCCCGGTTTTTACGCAACAATTCGCCCAACGACCCCTTGTTGGAGCAATCAGCTAGTTAGAACGGAAATAAAAAGACACTTACGGATGCGTACATTTTGTAAAGTTTTGTAACTTCATCAGCGAAACCTGAAATGACCTAAACGTAAGAATATGAACCCGAACAAGGACGCTCCTTCCCTTTTCCACCCGGAATCGCCAAACGATCATTGAACGTGCAAAAACAAGTCGAATAATAACGGGATATATTTACCAGGTAAATATGCACAGACGTTGGCAGTAATTTAAAAGACTGCAAACTTATCTTAATTTCTATAGGATTTTAAACCTCAGAATATAGTGTAGAATAAAAAATATTTAAAAAATTATGGACACCAATTATTACCATAATCAGCTTGAACAGTTGAATGAAATTGTCAAAGAATCTGCAGATAAAAAAATATCTTTTTATAAACACGTGATCCTTGTTTCCTCAAGCATTCTAGGTATAATAATTTCTCTTCACACAACAACTTCTCAATGCTTGTATGTTCGCTTGACATTTGTCTTTTCAGTCATTTCCCTTTTAATTGGGATATTGTCTATGGTTGTTGTTATATATGACTTTTCACATCTACCTGAGCGAATCCTTCCTGTACTTCAGAGTGAAATAGAAAATGCATTAAAAAAAGATGAAAAAGTAAAACCAGTTTTTGTAAAACATAAAAAAAGAACTTTGATTCTTGAAAAAATGTCATACTTATTCCTGCTTCTCGGAATGGCATTACTTGTAACATACAATGTATTTATTTCTTTATAACAAAAATGTTTAGATTAAAATAAAAACCAAATATCTGAGTGCATACAACATGTCTACTATAGCAAATAAGCCAGGCGTACTCCATTTTCAAATAATACAATCAAACATAGACTTATTATTTATGAGATTGGGACTAAGTTTGAATAACATTTTAAAAATGATAGAAAATGAAAATGATTTTAAGGGATTCTATAATCCCAAGAAAGATAAAATAATTGACTGCGATAATATTGGAGAGTTTACAAGATTTCAGTCCACAATAAAAGGGTTAAACAATTACATTTATTATAACAGTTTGATTTTATCTAGTTATTCCGTTTTTGAACACTCCTTAAAACTAATCTGCTACTTTATTGACAAACATTTTCTATTGCCCGAAAAATATATTGACAAGCAAATAAACATATTGGGTAATTGCATTGAGTACATAAAAAAAACAAGATTAGTGGATTTCAATGACAAGGAAATGGACAGAATTTATATGCAAATAAAAAAAGTTAACAAACTGCGAAATCTAATTGCTCACTACAATGGTAATTTAATCAAGGATAAAAGTAAACCTTTAGAAAAACAATCTAACTATAATTTATTCATATCTGATAAACGATTGATAATTATTGAAAATGGGCAAATTTACATTGACGATGAAAAATATATTAGTTCATTCGTAGAGGACTCCGAGAGATTTTTGAATTTGATTATTATGCAAATAAAAAACAACTGCTAACATTTACACCATCTCCCTGCTCTTCCAGATGTATCTATAGCCAACCGTGGCTGGATCGGATTTGGAATCCATAAGCCCCAACTCCCCCTTGTTTGAGCGAAGCGGTAACAAGGGGTTCGTTTTGTGTCGTTTTTAACGACCATTAAAAAATCGGGAGCCAACTTTTGCTTCTCGCGCTGTAGAAATGAAAATCAACAGCCAACTTTTACTTCTCGTTGCGTAGAGATGAAAACTGACAGCTAACTTTTACTTTTCGTTGCGTAGAGATGAAAACTGACAGCTAACTTTTACTTCTCGCGCTGTAGAGATGAAAACTGACAGCCAGCTTTTGCTTCTCGCGTTGTAGAGATGAAAACTGACAGCCAGCTTTTGCTTCTCGCGTTGTAGACATGAAAACTGACAGCCAGCTTTTACTTCTCGCGCCGTAGAAATGAAAACTGACAGCTAACTTTTACTTCTCGCGCTGTAGAAATGAAAATCGGCAGCTAATTTTTACTTCGCGCTCCGTAGAAATGAAAATCGGCAGCCAGTGACTACTGTTCTTTAATTTTTGCATTCCTATTGTTAAATTGATCATTTTGTTGTAATTTATGGTTCTTAATCATTTAAAAATCAATAGTTATGATCTTAAAAATTTTATACTCTTATTTCAGCCTTGCCCATTTAATCAGTCTTTCACAGCGGATGATACAGTTGGTGACCGACCGGTTTCCCGATCATCCAATGATTTCATCCTTGCTGGGCACCATTCGCCTTAAGCAGGAAATCGCTGTTCAGGCGGTTGGCAGCAGTAGCTGGCAAGCATTAACCAGTTTGATCCGGAAGGCCGATCAGCGGCGCGATAACAGTTACCGCTCCTTGCGCGATCATGTAGCAGCGGGTTTACTGCGCGAAAACGAGGAGTACCGGCTGGCTTGCGAATCGCTGTGGCCTCTTTTTGAAAAAAACGGCTTGCGTTTATACCATGCTTCTTATGCTGAAGAAACAGCAGCAATTACGAGTTTGTTAAAGGACCTGAATGACCAGGCGATGCAAGCGCACCTGGTAACCATTCATGCGGTGGAATGGATCACCGAGCTGCATCGCGACAACCAGTCGTTTGTCAATCTTTCGCAGGAGCGGACTGCTGCCCGTTCGACCGACGACACGGTGACTGATAAAGAGGCTTTCGAGCAGTTAAAAACATCCTTGGATTTGCTGTGCAACATGCTTAATGCCCTTAATGCGCTCAACGAACCGGAAGGAATTCGTGAAACGGTTGAAGAACTTGATCAAGCGATTCGTGAGGCTACGGCAGCGGCCCGGCAAAGTGGCAGCCGTCCGGTGGTCAATCAGTAGGAGCGCCGGAGCAGATCCAGCGGCTTTGCAATAGGACCCAAAAAAAGCCTTTAGAGCATGCTCTAAAGGCTTTTGTATATCAATTGGTCAACGAGTGCTTACTCGCTCACTTGGTCTGGTTCCAGAATATCTTTGTCAACCAGAATTCGTCCGCAATATTCGCAAACGATAATTTTTTTGCGGTTGGCAATGTCCATTTGGCGTTGTGGTGGAATTTTCGCAAAGCAACCGCCACAAGCATCACGCTGAACGGTAACTACGGATAGTCCGTTGCGGGCATTTTTGCGAATCCGTTTGAAAGCAGTTAATAAACGGGGTTCAATTGCGTTTTCAATTTTCTCCGCTTTTCCTTTCAGCTTTTCCTCTTCAATTTTCGTTTCAGCGGTAATTTCTTCCAACTCTGATTTTTTGCGATCCAGGTCTTCCTGACGTTCCGAAAGCAGTGTTTTAGATGATTCGATGGCTTCTTTTTTAGAGGCCAGTTCCGCTGTAAACTCTTTAATGCGCTTTTCAGAAAGTTCGATTTCCAGCTTTTGGAATTCAATTTCCTTGTTCAGCGAATCGTATTCGCGGTTGTTGCGCACGTTGTTTTGCTGCTCGGTATACTTGGCAATCAGGGCCTCAGATTCTTTGATCGCAGCTTTCCGGTTTGTGATAGACGTTTCAAGGGTTTTGATGTCATCACTGTAATTGTTAACACGGGTAGTTAAGCCAGCAATGTCGTCTTCCAGGTCTTGTACCTCAAGCGGAAGCTCTCCGCGAAGCGTTTTAATCTTGTCGATTTCAGAAACAACTGTTTGCAACTCGAAAAGGGCTTTTAGCTTTTCGCTAATTGGAACTGATTTGTCTTCTTGGTACTGTGTATTCATATTTGGAATGCTCTAATTTTCTATGTTAAAGGTAGTTTACCGGGTTGGTGTTCACCTCAGATAAACGGACTGCAAATTTAGGGAATTTTTTTGTAAGTAATTCATAAAAAACTTCTTTAGTGAATTGCTCGCTTTCAAAATGCCCAATGTCGGCCAATACCATTTTGTTTTCAGCTTCAAAAAACTGGTGGTATTTCAAGTCGCCGGTCACAAACACATCGGCTTGTTCCCGAATGGCTTGTTTGATTAAAAAGCTTCCGGAACCCCCGCAAACCGCAATCCTTTTCACCTTTTTATCCAGCAAAGGACTGTGCTTGATCAGGCCTGTTCCAAATATTTTTTTGAGTGAACGCAGAAAGCGTTTTTCATCCATTTCGCGCGGAAGTTCGCCCACCATGCCAATGCCTACCTGCGGGTGTTGGTTGTCGATGGAATAAATGTCGTAAGCCACTTCTTCGTAAGGGTGCGCCTGAGTTAAGGCCTGCACAACGGCTGCCTGCAAGTGAGCCGGGAAAATGGTTTCGATGCGAAGTTCATTTTCGTAGTGAATTTCGCCGGGTTTCCCCACAAATGGGCTGGTGGTGCTATTGCCTCTGAAACTGCCTTTTCCGGCAATGGAGTAGGCACAGGAATCGTAATTCCCAATTTGTCCGGCTCCTGCGGCAAACAAAGCTTCCTGTACCTTTTCGGCATGATCGAATGGTACAAAGGTGACCAGCTTTTTCAGCTGCCCGCTAACGGGCGATAAGATGCGGCAGTTCTCCAGTCCAATTTTTTCACAAATTTTGCCATTCACTCCCTCGGGCACACTGTCGAGGTTGGTGTGCGAGGCATAAATGGCAATGTTATGCTGAATGGCTTTGATGACGCAACGTTCCACTTCGTTTTTGCCGTTCAGTTTTTTCAGCCCGCCAAAAATCAGTGGATGATGCGCAATGATCAGGTCACATTTGCGGGCAATGGCTTCGTCCAGCACCGTCTCAGTCACGTCGAGGGTGATGAGGGCCTGTTTGACTTCCTTGCCCGGTTCTCCAACCAGCAGGCCTGCATTATCGTAGGATTCCTGGTAGGCCAGGGGAGCAACTGATTCGAGGTAGCTTGTAATTTCGCTTAATCTCATAGTGTATGTTTTCAGATTCAGGCCGATTGGTTTAGGACTCGTCCATTTTTGCCTGAATTTCAAGCAGCATGTGTTTGATGGATTTCAACCGATCGACTAATTCATGTTTGTTGAGCGTGTCTTCCTTGTTGTCTTTCAACTTTTGCTTGGCTCCTTTCAGGGTCAGGCCACGCTCTTTTACCAGGTGGTATATCAGTTTAATGTTTTCAATATCTTCCTTTGTAAACAGGCGGTTACCTTTCTTGTTCTTTTGGGGTTTCAGAATGTCGAATTCCTTCTCCCAAAAGCGAATGTGAGAGGTGTTGACCTGAAACATGTCAGCGACTTCTCCAATCGTGTAAAAGACTTTTTCTATCTTGGGTTTTTTGTAAGGCACGGTCACCTGGTTTTAATCATAGGATTGTCCCATGTTGGACGAAATGGCAATCATCCGTTCGTATTCCTGAGGCGTTAAGTCCTTGAAATAGTAATATTGCGGATTTACGGCTCTTCCGTTTTTGTGCACTTCGTAGTGTAAGTGCGGGCCTGTTGATTTTCCGGCATTGCCCACGTAAGCAATTACGCTACCCCGTTTTACCTTTTGGCCTTTTTTTACATTGAATTCGTTGAGGTGTCCGTAAAGGGTTTCGTAGCCAAATCCATGGTCAATAACCACCCATCTTCCGTAACCTCCGCGCGAGGTTTTTACCTCTTTCACCACGCCATCGCCGGTAGCATAAACCTCGGTGCCAATAGGGGCGGTAAAGTCCATACCATAGTGAAACTTCCGGATTTTATACACCGGGTCAATGCGAAAACCCCAGCCGGAAGCAGTTCGTTTCAGGTCTTTATTGGAGATGGGCATTACTGCCGGAATGCTCGAAAGCATTTGTTCTTTGTCTAAAGCCAGCTTGAGTACCTCGTCGTAAGATTTGGATTGAATGTAGGCTTCTTTGGCAATGATGTCCAGCTTACGCGCCGTATTGATTACCAGTTCCGAATTGTCCAGATTTTCCAGGTGGGCGTATTTGTTAACACCACCAAAACCGGCTTTACGCAAAGAGTTGGGGATCGGATCTGCTTCAAAAATAATCCGGTACAGGTTGTCATCCCGGTGCTGAATATCGGTCAAAACCTCTTCAATGCTTTCCAGGTTCTGATACATCAATTCATACTGTGACATCAACCGCTGGTTCTCAAGTTTTAAGCCGCGCATCTTTGGCGTTTCGTAAAACTGAAGGAAGATAATAGCCAACACGGTTCCAACGACGATACTGGATGAGAAGAAGACTAAAAAACGGTGGATTTTCGATTTTAAGTTGCGTTCAACCTTTTCGTAACTGAGGGTTTCGGGGTTGAATTTATACTTAACTTTTGCCATAAAAAACCAATTTCTTTTTTACAGGATGTAACAAATTTAAGTAATTAATCTAACTTTGCAAGACTTAAAAAATCAGGCAGATTAACTACGAAAACGCAAAAGTAATTGAAATATTGAGTTAATAAGTTTGATTGCAGTGCTGAGAGGTGCTTTTTAACAAAAATTAAAGGTATTCAATCCTGTAATCCAGAAGGGGAGGATTCAGTCGGTTTTGGTAGGGCTTTCTTGCGAACAGCCTGGCTGGGGCATGACTCCTGATTCGAAAATTACAGCATCATATAAATTTGAAAAAGACAGACACATGAATTCCAAAGCGATCAGGAAGGCTTTCCTGGATTTTTTTATTTCAAAGCAACATGCCATAGTCGATTCGGCTCCCATGGTGGTAAAAAATGATCCAACGCTGATGTTTACCAATGCGGGAATGAATCAATTCAAAGATATTTTTCTGGGGAACCAACCGGCCCAATCGGCACGGGTAGCCGATACTCAGAAATGTTTACGCGTTTCGGGTAAGCACAACGACCTGGAAGAAGTAGGACACGATACCTACCACCACACCATGTTTGAAATGTTGGGTAACTGGTCCTTTGGTGACTATTTCAAAGAAGAAGCCATCAACTGGGCGTGGGAATTTCTGCATGATAAAATGGGAATTCACGCGGACCGCATGTACGCGACTGTTTTTGAAGGAAGTGAAGACGATAAACTGGCTTTGGATGAAGAAGCCAAGCATTTTTGGTTACAGCACTTGCCGGCACACCATGTGTTGAACGGAAGCAAAAAAGATAATTTCTGGGAAATGGGCGAAACGGGTCCTTGTGGTCCTTGTTCCGAAATTCACGTGGATTTGCGTGATGATGATGAGCGAGCCAAAATTCCCGGAGCAGAACTAGTGAACCAGGATCATCCGCTGGTGATTGAAATCTGGAACCTGGTGTTTATTCAGTTTAACCGCAAAGCAGACGGACGTTTGGAAGAACTTCCGGCCATGCATGTGGACACCGGAATGGGCTTTGAACGCCTGTGCATGGTGTTGCAGAATAAAAAATCAAATTACGATACCGATGTTTTTCAAACCATCATTGGGAAACTGGCCGGACTGTGTGGTAAGAAGTATGGCGAAAATGAGAAAGATGACATTGCCATGCGCGTTATTGCCGACCACTTGCGGGCCATTGCCTTTGCCATTGCCGATGGACAGTTGCCGTCAAACAACAAAGCGGGTTACGTTATCCGTCGTATTTTGCGGCGCGCGGTGCGTTATGGCTATACCTTCCTGAATTTCCGCGAGGCATTCATTTACCGCCTGGTGGAAACGCTGAAGGAAAACATGGGCGATGCTTTCCCCGAATTGCAGGCTCAGCAAGAACTGATTGAAAAGGTAATCAAGGAAGAGGAAGAAAGTTTCCTGCGTACGCTGGAAACTGGAATTCGCTTGCTGGATGAAGTGATGGTTAAAGCGAAAAAAGAAAATGTGTCGGAAGTTGCTGGCAAAAGCGCTTTCGAATTGTACGATACATTTGGGTTCCCGCTGGATTTAACGGAGCTGATTCTGCGTGAAAATGGCTTAACGGTGAACCGTGCCGAGTTTGATTCAGAAATGAAGAAACAAAAAGACCGTTCGCGGAATGCGGCAGCGCAGGAAACCAGCGACTGGGTAGAGCTGAAGAAAATTGATGAGGTTAAATTTTTGGGTTACACGACCCTGGAAGCCGATATTCAAATTGCACGTTACCGCCAAGTGAAGCAAAAGGATAAGCAGTTTTTCCACCTGGTTTTTGATCAAACACCTTTCTACGGAGAGTCGGGTGGTCAGGTTGGTGACACAGGCTACATCGAATTCAATGGGGTGAAAACAAGTATTGTTGACACGCAAAAAGAAAATAACCTGATTGTGCATATTGCCAAGGAATTGCCGGCTGATCCATCAGCAACTTTCCGGGCTGTGGTTAGCAATCAGAAACGAAAATTGACGGCCAATAACCACACGGCAACACACTTGCTCGACCAGGCTTTGCGCGAAGTGCTGGGAACGCATGTGGAACAAAAGGGGTCGTTGGTGAATGCCGATTACCTGCGGTTTGACTTTGCCCACTTCCAGAAAGTGTCGAAGGAAGAGCTGGATCAGATTCAGGCTCGTGTTAATGAGTTGATTCGTCAGAACTTTCAACAGGAAGAAAAGCACGATGTTCCCTTTGCAGAAGCACAGGAAATGGGAGCGATTGCCTTGTTTGGCGAAAAGTACAGCGACAAAGTGCGGGTGATTAAGTTTGGCGACTCGGTGGAATTGTGTGGTGGAACGCACGTTCCTGCAACCGGACAAATCGGGTATTTTGTCATTACTTCAGAGAGCGCTATTTCGGCAGGTGTTCGGCGTATTGAGGCCATTACGGCTGATAAGGCGGAAGCATTCATCACTAAAAACATGGATGAATTGCACGAAGTGCGTGGTTTGTTCAGCAATACTAAAAACCTGAAAAAATCGGTTGAAGATTTGCAGGATGAAAATGCCAAGTTGAAAAAGCAACTGGAGGCCTTTGAAAAGCAAGCTGCAGCTGGGGTGAAGGATGAACTGAAAAAGAAAATTACCGAGATTGATGGCGTGAATGTGATTGCCGAAAAAGTGGCGTTGGATTCTCCACAAGCCATCAAGGATTTGGCTTTCCAGTTAAAAGGCGAGGTGGATAACTTGTTTTTGGTGCTGGGCGCTGAAATCGGTGGAAAACCAAGCCTAAGCATTATGATTGCCGATAACCTGGTGAAAGAAAAAGGACTGAACGCCGGACAGATTGTACGTGAAGCAGCCAAAGAAATGAAAGGTGGCGGTGGCGGCCAGCCATTTTATGCTACGGCTGGTGGAAAAGACGTGGCCGGTATTGAAGCGGCTATTGCCAAGGCAAAATCATTTGTCGGATAAAACCGGCTCTGTTCAAAAAGATATAAGATTGAAAGGTTTCACTTGCATGGTCAGGTGGAACCTTTTTTGTTGCGCTGAAGTCTTGTTCATGCAACGAAGAACATACCTTCCCTAAATCACTTATTCGTTTAGACAATAAGCGGGGGAGCCTTCGGGGGCATTGGATTCTCCTTTCGAACTACTTGCTGAAACGATTCTCTTTTGAATGGAAGGTTTAATCGATGTAATGAAACTCTTTAAGCAGTTGACGTGCCAAGGCTTCATCGTCACGGTTAATAATAATTTCTACCGGCTCAAAGCCGCCCGCTGAAACTTGCCAGGGGGCAATTTGTCCCATCAGATGATTGCTCATGAGGGTGACAATGCCCCGGTCATTCAGCAATTGGTTGACCATTTCGGCCTCTAAAGGCTTACCGCTGTATATAACCAGGGTTTCGTGCTGCGTTTCTTTGGTCATCGTTTTGGTTTTTATGGCCCGGTCAAAGTTTGTCCGACTTTCCACAGGTGTTTATTCCCAAGGGAAGATACAGCGGACAAAAACTCACCACGCTGGTTAATAAAAATACACAAGCCAGAATTAGCAGAATAAGTCCCCAAATTCCGGTAAGTATGCCGGCAAAGTAAAGAATTGCGATAACAACTGCAATTACAGAGCGAATCACGCGATCAGCCATTCCCATGTTCTTTTTCATTGTATCTGAATTTTAGTGTTAAAGTTGCTCTCTTTTACCTACGGAATCCGGTTTGGGTTTCGAATGGCGCTTTGTTTTTTTGAACTGTGTTCTTGCTCTTTCGAGCCGAATTTTAAACCAAAAATCCCAATAAATGTTAATGTGATAGCTATTTAAATAAAAGCATTTTTTTACTCAGTTTTAAAAATTTACTTTACACTTCTTTTTAACAAAAGCCACTATCTAATGAATAAAATCTATCAATTCCTGGTTTCCACTTCTTTTATGGGGTTCTTATTGCTGATTATGGCCTTTTCAATGGCGATTGCTACATTTATTGAGAGTAGTTACGGTACTCCGGCAGCTAAGGCCCTGGTTTATAATACCCATTGGTTTGAACTTGTTTTTTTACTACTGGGCATCAGTTTGATTCATAATTTCTTCAAGTACCGCCAATTTACGGCCAAGAAACTGACCATTGGCATTTTTCACTTATCATTTATTGTTATTTTGATTGGTGCAGGCATTACACGGTACATTAGCTTTGAGGGAATGATGCATATCCGTGAGGGAGCTTCAGCCGATTATATTGTTTCAACCGATTCGTACTTCACGGTAGAAACTGACCAGCAAAAGTTATCCGATAAGGTTTTGTTTTCAGAATTGAGCGCAAAAGAATTCAGTGGAAAACTGACGATTGAAGGAGAGCATGTACGTGTAAAATCGGTTGGCTTTGTAAAAGATGCCGTGCGAACGCCGGTAGAGACTGAATCAGGAGATCCGGTTGTTGATTTTGTAATTTCAGCCGGACAAGGTATGGAGAGCTTTACTTTTGGTAAGGGGCAATTGGTTAACCTGGGGCCTGCTACGGTGGGATTTGAAGGGCAGGCCGATGTTCGTTTTGAACAAGAAGGTGCGAAACTGTTTGTTGTAGCAGATCGCGACATGGAAATACGCTCCATGGCAGGAGGGGAGCCGGAGCACGTGCCGGCAGGAACCCGTTCCGAAGTCAAGTTGATGCATTTGTATGCGTTTGATGGTTATTTGGTGTTGGTGAAAAAGTTTTATGAACATGCCAGTTTGCGGGTGAGTAAATCCGGTTCCGGCGATACGGGTGAAGATGCTGTTATTGTCGAAATATCCAATGGAGAACGGCAGGCGATTGTTAATGTTTTTGGGCGTGCTGGACAAATTGGTGCCCCGGTAACTTACATGGTAGGTCAAACCCCGGTTAAGTTAACCTATGGTTCGCAACCGGTTAAGCTGCCCTTCCGGTTACGATTGAAAGACTTTCAATTGGAGCGTTACATTGGGTCGGAAAGCCCTTCTTCGTTTGCCAGTGAAATTGAATTGATTGATGACGAACGGAATGTGCAGCGCGATGTTCGTATCTTTATGAATAATACCCTGAAGTACCGGGGATTTCGCTTTTATCAGTCGTCGTATGACCAGGATGAATTGGGAACAATTTTATCGGTTAATAAAGACTTTTGGGGAACTTTGGTAACTTATATCGGCTATTTCCTGCTGACAGTGGGAATGATTTTATCGCTGGGAAATAAGAATTCCTATTTCCAGGTTTTGGTGCGTCACCTGAAGCAGTCAAGCAAAACCAAATTTGCAGGTCTGTTTTTGGGGCTTATGCTCATCGGAGGAGCCGGACAGGCCCAAAGCACTGCGGGTATTCCCCGGTTGGATGAAGAACTGGTGAGTGATTTTTCGGAGTTGTGGGTGCACGGGCATGATGGCCGTATTGAGCCGATGTCCACTTTGTCAAGCGAAATTCTGCGGAAATTGAGCCGGAAGTCATCGCTCAATGGCATGTCTCCTGATGAAGTTGTGTTGAGTATGAATTTGTATCCCGAGCTGTGGCGTTCGATCCCCTTCATTAAAATTGACAAAGAGATTGCGGCTTCCATAGGGGTACGTGAAAAATATGCACGAATTACCGATTTGTTTGATCTGGAAGGAAACTACCGGATTACCGAGGAAGTGCGGGCTGCTTTTGCCAAAGCGCCGGCTTTGCGAAATAAACTGGATAAGGAATACATCTTTCTGGACGAACGGATCAACATCAGTTTTATGATTTTTAAAGGTGATTTGCTGACCTTCTTTCCACCCGTAAACCAGACAGATGCCTGGTGGGCTGTAGGAAGCACGCCAACAGGGTATCCTGCCAACGATTCCCTTTTTGTCAATCGCAGCTTCAACCTGCTGGCTGGAGGAATCGAGTCGGAAGGCGGCGAGATTCAACCCCGACAGATTATAGCAACGATCGCGGCTTTTCAACAAAAATTCGGTGCGGAAATTTTACCGTCAGCACAAAAGAAATCGGCTGAAATGGTTTACAACAAATATCAGCCTTTTAAGCGGGTTTTCCCGTGGTACCTGTTAACCGGTTTTATTTTACTGACCATTTTATTTGTCAATATCTTCCGGCAAAAGCCCATTCACCGGGTCACCCGAATCACCTTTAGCGGGCTGATCTATTTGGGCTTTGCAGTGCATACGATAGGCCTGATCGTTCGCTGGTATATTTCGGGACGTGCCCCTTGGAGTAATGGCTACGAATCGATGATTTATGTTGCCTGGGCTGCCATGTTAGCCGGAATTATCTTTGGACGAAAGTATCCGATGGTTTTGGGTACTGCGGCCGTTTTAACCGGTATTACTTTGTTTGTGGCTCATCTCAACTGGATGAACCCCGAAATTACGCCGCTGGTTCCGGTACTGAAATCCTATTGGTTGATGATTCATGTGTCCATCATTACAGCAAGCTATGGTTTTCTGGGGCTAAGTGCTTTCCTGGGCATCCTGGTGCTCGTGTTGTATGCTTTAATGAATCGAAGGAATCAAAAGAATATCGACTACTTTATCGATCAGTTAACGACCATTAGCGAACTTTCGGCTACCATCGGTTTATACATGCTTACCATCGGAACCTTTCTGGGAGGGGTTTGGGCTAACGAAAGCTGGGGGCGCTACTGGGGCTGGGACCCTAAAGAAACCTGGGCCTTGATTACTGCCGTCATCTATGCTTTCATTGTGCATATGCGATTGATCCCTTCGCTACGAGGCCGCTACAACTACAATTTGGCTACGGTTATCGCCTTTACATCGGTACTGATGACTTACTTTGGTGTGAACTATTTCTTGTCAGGACTGCACTCCTATGGAAAAGGTTCGGCCGATGGTGTTCACTGGGCCGTGTATGTTTCGTTCGGTTTGATTACCGTTTTGGCACTTTGGTCATACTCTAAATACAAGAAGTATGAAGGGATAGGAATGGAAGAATAGAATATGGCGTTTGGAGAGTTTGTTTTGTGCTTATAGCTGCGTGTTAATATAGCTCTGTGTCGTTGTTTTAATTTATTCTAAATAGATTTTATCCATCTCGGAGTAGATTTATATCAATTTTCTAAAATTCCTGAAATGTTAACTTTGTCGGGTTAACTTGAGTGTAACTAAACAGTGAAATATGGAAAACATGGTTAGGAGGACCTTTGACATCCTTGACTGGTGTGAAACAAATTATCCTCGCGAAGATGCGTTAGGCGGAAAAGCCAATGGCAAGTGGTACACCTATTCAACTTCGGAGTATAAAGCAAAGTCCCACCTATTTGCAATGGGCATGTTGGCAATGGGACTTCAGAAAGGGGATAAAGTAGCAACAGTTACAACTAACCGTCCCGAGTGGAATTTTGTGGATATGGGACTGGCCTTGGCCGGTTTGATTCATGTGCCCATTTATCCAACCATTGGCGATGATGAATATCGCTTTATTCTGGAACATGCAGATGTTCGCTATGTGGTGGTAGGCGACAATAAATTGTATGAAAAAATAAGTGCAATAGCAGCCGAGATTCCGGCAATCGAAGGAATTTATGCTTTTGAAGATTTTGAGGGCTGTCCGCATTTCAGAGAGATTATGGAGCTGGGGGAAAGCAAGCGAGCAGAGTGGTCTCCCATCCTGGAGCAAATTAAATCCGCTGTTTCTCCGGATGATCTGGCAACAATCATTTATACATCAGGAACAACAGGTGTGCCTAAAGGAGTGATGCTTACCCAAGAGAACTTGGTAGCCAACTTTACAAGTCACTCCCGGATGCATAACCTGGGGAAAGACCATCGGGTGATCAGTTTTCTGCCGCTTTGCCATGTGTACGAACGAAGTGTTAATTATCACTTTCAGTACAAAGGAATGGGGGTTTATTATGTTGGAAACCTGGGTCAAATTGTGCCGGCAATCAAAGAAATCAAACCTCACATGTTTAACTCGGTTCCCCGTTTGCTTGAGCGGGTTTATGACGGATTTATATCGAAAGGGAAAGAACTTACCGGCCTTAAAAAAGTGATTTACTTTTGGAGCGTCAGTTTAACGCGTCATTTTGAATACAACAAGAAATACAACTTTTTTCTACGGATGAGAATTCGGGTGGCCGACAAGCTGGTTTACTCCAAATGGCGCGAAGCTTTAGGAAACAACATCGTTTATGTGGTTTCGGGTGGAGCCGCTTTGCAACCCCGGATTGCGCGCGTAATGGGCATGGCTGGTATGTATACGCTGGAAGGCTACGGCCTGACAGAAACTTCACCGGTAATTGCCGTAAATAATCCGGCATTGCGCGAAATGAAAGTCGGAACAGTTGGGCCGGTTCTCGATAATGTGGAAGTTCGGATTGCTGATGATGGTGAAATTTTGTGCAAAGGCCCATCAGTCATGAAAGGGTATTACAAAGCACCGGAGCTGACAGCCGAAGTGATTGATGAAGAAGGTTGGTTTCATACCGGCGACATTGGTGTTTTGGAAGAAGGGAAATACCTGAAGATTACCGACCGTAAAAAAGAGATGTTCAAGATGTCGGGCGGAAAGTATATTGCGCCTCAAATGATTGAAAATAAGCTGAAAGAATCATTTTTTATTGAGCAGGCCATGGTGATTGGTGAGAATGAGAAATTTGCCAGCGCCCTTATTTCGCCGAATTTTGAATATTTGCACGACTGGTGTTCGCAGCATAAGATTCACTTCCGCGACAACGAAGATCTGGTTCAGAAGAAAGAGGTCAATTCTCAGTTTTTTAAAGAAGTTGCTGCCATAAACAAGACACTGGGACAGCACGAAGAAATTAAACGTTTCCGCCTGGTTTGCGAGGAATGGACCCCTCAAACGGGCGAGCTTTCACCAACCTTGAAGTTGAAGCGTAATTTCGTTACCAAGAAATACAAGCACATTATTGACGCCATTTATGCCACCAAGGTAACCAATGGGGGCAATGGTTTAAAGCTACCCAAAGTAAAGGTGAACCTTCGCTTTGATATGAATGAGCTACTGAAAAGAATTAAGCTGTAATAGCAAAAGAGGCTGTTTCGAAAGGAAACAGCCTCTTTGTTTATGTTTTTTTGCCAATCTTCTGAGACCAACAATTAAGCAATAACTCTGCTCCATGGAATGGCTGCCAGCATAATGATATAGGCAATTCCGAAGAAGACCAGTGAAAATCCAAACTTTTTTCGCGAATGGGAGGCTTTTTTCGACTTGCTGCGGCCGATATGAACCAAGACAACAGCAATAAGCATCATTAAGAAATGTTCGACGGCGTAAAAGCGTAAATCTGCGTTTTTCATGGCAGCACCAAAGTTTTGGAAAGCCGCACTGGTAATGGGGCTTAAGAAAAAGTACAGCACCAGCCCGGTTAGCAGTTGAAGGTCCATGGCGGCCGTGAAAATGATTCCCAGAATGTTATCCGATTTTCCCCATTTTTTTTGACTAAACCAGCCCATGAAATATTTGAGCAGGGAGACTAAGGCAATCAATAAAATTAACCACCGTAAGGTGTTATGCAGATGTAAGAATCCTGTATACATAGTTTCAATTTTAAATTATTCTCTTTAAACGTTTTGCCCGTCTTTTGGTTGAAAATATTTTGTTGAATCGAAGGGATTCCATCCGTAAATTCCTGGCACAATAAGCCAGGGTGCTCGTTTACAGTTGAATGTATTGGCTTGCCAGTTTGTCGAGCTTGTCGGCATGAAAGAAAAAGATATCACGCGATTCATGCTCAGTAGCCGGTCTTAACTTTCCGTTCAGTAGGATAAAGGCTTTATAGTTTCGGGCATTGAAAAAATCAAGCATCTCCCGGCGTTTTTCGCCAGCACTTTCAACCAGTAATGTTGGTTGAAAACGATTAATCAGAGGCTCCATCTCGGGCAGGACCACCGTTTCAAATCCTTCAATGTCGCACTTGATAAAGTCGATGCGATTCAATTCAGCGAATAACTCACTGCCGCGTCTCATTTCAGCTTCTGAAACAATGTCGGTTTCGTCAGCGGCCTGGCTGGGTTTGTCAATGACAAAGTGGGAGCCCGAACCCACATATCCTTTTTTGATTCGGGTGTTGTTTCCCAGCTGAATTTGTTTGTTTTCGTTGCCTAGTGCAAAAGGATATATCCGGACATTTTTAAGGCGTTTGGTATTTTTTTGAAGTACTTGCCTTACTGGCGCCACAGGCTCTACGGAGTGCACCTGACCTTGTTTGCCCACCAATTTCGAAAACCAAACGGTGAGGTACCCCAGGTTGGCACCAATGTCAATCACAAGCTCTCCCGGACGAATGAGCTGTTTAAGAAAATAGGGGTATTCAAACGATTTGCTAAGTTTTAGCAAACCAGTGTTGAACGTAAAGAAATACGCTTTGCTTAATACGTAAAGGTAATTTTCAAACGAGAGCGAACGGTAGAGTATTGTCCGGATAATAGTTCCAATCTTTTTCATTGGTTGAATCGATTCTGATTTTTGGAATTAGCAGCAGGAGTATTGAGTTCAATACTGCCTAAACTGCAAATATAGTATTTCCTTTTTCTTTGAGCTGAAGTAGTGGCTAAACATACCAAGAAAGCAGCACTTAATTTTTAGCTCTGATTTTTCTTCAAAATAATTTTCTCTTTTTCCTTGGTTGAGGAATTTTTTAAAAAATGATTGATTTCATCGAACAATGATTTTCCATAGGTTCCAGCCTTGATTTGAACTGTTCGAGTAATGCTTATTTTATCGTCCTCGGGGGTTGCGTAAACGAGTTTGTAGATTCCGTATATTGATTTTAGCTCCAGATTTTCTGGCAAAAATTCAACGTCGTAATTTGTCGGAACTGTTATGTTTAGGGTGTCATGAAAGGTGTAGCCGATAGGTTCTTCAATAGGGTAGCTGCGGTCGCTTTTAATACCTGAGACAAAGGTATTCTCATAAAGAAAAGTTGGCTCAATAAAAATGCGATTCCCTGTTCTGATGGCAAAGCTGCTTAATGCACCTTTGGTGTAGAGTTGCGCTGTGGGTTTTTCTTTGGTAGTGTTGGTTATACTGAAATCGCCTATTTTCAGTCCATTGACAGATAAAGATTTAAGTAGCGCCCTTTTCTGTTCTTCTTTCGACATGTTTAGCAAAGGGAAGGCCGATTCGTATAGGAAAATATTAAAGGTTGAATGTGCTTCAAAATCAGCTTCTCGGGTTTCCTGAAGTCGCATGTTTATGACTGAGCTTCTGTAGTTACTGTTCAGATCGTAAGTTGGTGTCTTGGTCAAAATGCCGCCTGTTTCAGTGATGAGTAGCCCATACCTGTCTGCGTTGCTTGATCCGATGTAGTTAAAAGGAAATTTTTGATTGGTGCATTCGAGCCAGATCGTATCTTTTTCTGTTGGGACGCAGAGGATGATATGATTGGTCTGATTTAGGCTTGTGAAATCCGGATGTTTTATTTTTTGGTGTCGACCGTTTCCTATCACTGTGTAGTAAGAGTCAATGCCAACTCCTTTTAAAAGTGCTCTCATGTAATTGCTTAATGCTTTGCAATCACCATAACCTTTACTGTCTACTTCAGTGGCAGGAATTGGTTGAAAACCACCAATTCCTAAAGCAATATTGACATACCTGGTTCGGTTTTGCATGTATGTATAAAGTGCTTTTATTTTTTCTCTTTTAGAGGGAATTGTATCGGTAAGCTGGTTGATCTTTACAAGTGTTTCAGGAGACAGTTCGTCTCTGTTTTGCATGAGGGTGTGAACCCATTTTCCCAGATTTTCCCAGTTGCTAATATTACCGGTGTAACCTTCGTAAGCAATTTGAGTAGGAGCAAGCATGATGGTTGGTAATAAGTCGAGGTAAGACGGAGCATATGGAGCATATTTTGATGCTTTGAGGTTTGTTAGTTCCCACCGGTAGCTGGTTGTTGTTTCTGTCTTTTCGGAGGCAAAAGTAAAGTTGCCATTTAATTCCCTGTAATTCAATTCAAATTCGTTGGGTGTCTGGAAGCTCAATTGAGCTTTCTCAACAGCAATGTCAAACCAGTTTGATGGGTGCCAGTTTGGATAAGCTACTACGCTCCTGTGATTTGTTGTGTAAGAATACTCTACCGTGTAGGGATAGTAGTTGTAAGATGGCGAGTAGTGTTTGATTCGGCTGTCACTAAACAAGGTATGGCTTCCCGGGTATGCATAGTCGTTAACTTCCTTTCTCTTGATGGTCTTTACGCATTGACCATCTTTATCAAAAATACTTAGCTCAATTGAATTGACCTCTGAGTTTCGGTCGTAATAGACTTGTAGGTCTGCGGCTGATTTACCATTCTCGTTTAATACGGTTACTGCGTAGTGCACCGTTTTTGTATAACGCTCAAGCGCGGTGCGCTCATAGTCTGTTGAAAAGAAGCGAATCACCGCATTCGCTTCTTTCTTTAATGAGTCTGCTATTAATGATACGTTCCACTGTTTTTGGCCTTTTGAATAAAAAGAAGTGAGTAGCAAAAAAAACATTATTAGCGTCTGTTTTTTCATTGGATGTTGTATTATACTTTAAAAAAAGTAGGGGGTGGAATGAAGCGGACTTTAAATTGTTTTTAGAATAACCAATTCATTCTGTTTGTCAACAACATATTGAAAGAATGATTTTAATACGTCATATTCATTGGGCAAGAAAACACTTTTATTGAGTTGAATTTTAGAAATCACGCTCAATGTTTTTCCCGTTGACTGGACTTGAAAATAAAAGCTACCATTGTTGTCCGGAAGTTTGAAGACTATCGACTGCGGGAGTTCTGTAACTTCCAGGTTGGCAGGAATAAGATAAGTATAAGTGTTCTGGAAAATATAAGGATAATCAAATTCTACCGGGAATTCCCTCTTTTCCAGTTTGAACGGATTTTCTTTGAAGAAAGGGTCCAGAACCGGGGAAAAATAAATCATTGATCCACTTCCGCTTAAAACATTATTATGAGACATCTTATATCTGAAGTTCAGATGCTCATTGGCGTCTTCATGTCCCTTGATACTCATATTTTCAATTTCAAATCCAGTAGTTGTTTCTTCCAGTTCTGTCAGAAAATTCGAAACGTCATTTGCCTCATTCAATTTCGATTTGTAATCAAAAGCGCCGTATTCGGATAACTTTTTATTTACTGATCCTGAGATGGACAAGGCGCTGTCGATAGAAACGAGGTAGTTTGCGGTTAGTGTGTAAGGTTTATAATCCATCAGACTAATCCATTTTTCCGGATGTTCTCCAATGACACGGCCTTTATCATTCAAACACCTAATGGGAATTAGGTTTAACCTGGAGTTGGGATCAGTAGCATCCAGTAAGTAGGTGTTTTCATTTAATTGAACAGAGGCAATAACGTAATTGAATCGGCTAAGTGATGGATGGGCAGGATGGATGATGCCATTATCCTGAGTGCTCAAAACAACTGGATTGCTTTTTAATCCAAGCTCACGTAACAAGGCTACCAGATTTAAGTTTACATCGGCGCTATTGCCTTCTCCATCTTTATAAGCACTATTGAGAGTGGAATTAAGGTACTTGTCTCTATAGCCGTTCCAGTGAATTGTTTTCTGAATTTGATGCAGTGCTGCATTCAACAAATCTTCATTCTGAAGCCCCAGACTTGTTAGGTAGGCAATATCATCTTTCAGGTGGTTCGTTTTGGTTAACGCTTTTCCGAATCGTTCACTGGTAAGCAAAGTTTTGTCAACCTCTTCCCAGCTGGTTGTGTAATAGTCCATGGCTTGATTCGGAAACTTGGTGTACTGTAGTTCAAAATCAATTTTTGTCAGGTAGTTTTCTTTTGTTCTTAAAAATTGTTCATCAGGAATTGGGAGAACATTGCTGGCATGATAATGATAAATTTGTTCGTCGTACTCAACTTCACTGGTATGTCGCACTGTTTTAGCAACATAAGTATTGGTTCGTTCAGTGCTAGTGAATGTAATTTTGTTCCGTTTGCTGTTGGTTTCTAATTGAATGGGAGTATAGCCGAATTGCGTCTGATTGTATTGAAAATATTCCGGAATGCTTACCCGGTATTCGCTGTATAAAACAGGTATGTTTTTTTGAAACTGCCATTCCTGAAGGTTGAATAGAAAATCCGATATAATAGTGTATTTAACCTCGATGACTGATCCTTCCTTAACATTAGGCATGGCAAATTTCATCGTTTGCCAATTTTCCCCGGTTTCTTCGGTAAGAATGTCATTCTGGTCGAGTTTCGTTTTTTCTACTTTTCCGTCGTTGAGGTTATAGGTGAACGCTTTGATAGATGATACTTCTTCTTTGTTTGAACCACTTTGGTACAGCGGAATTTGAATATTACTCCAAGAGAAACCTTGGTTATCAATAATCTTAATTCTCAAATGCCGCTCGAAGTGTAACTGGAATCCTTTGCCTTCAACGGCTGTATTGTATTCAAAATTTGTTACTCCACAGTCAAATATGAAAAAGGCATGTGCGTTGGAGTCAATTGGACAAACGGTTGTTTCAAGATCAGTAGGGTCAATTTTGCCAAACTTATCAGGTGATTTTTGCGCATAGATGGTTGTTTGGCTAAGTAGCAGCACGAGAAGAATGCGAGATGCGATAGCTTTGGTTTTCATAAGTCGAAAGATAAATTAGGTGATTAATTTCGCATGGCAAGTTATGTCAGTTTTTATGTTTGTTTTTGGTTGTGAATAGGTTTTGATGGTAAGTTATCAAAATTGTTTTGTATTATAGTATGAAGAAGATCATGAATCTTACTATTTGTTTTAAGTCTAAATAAGAGCTGTTTGCCTGGAGCTGCTTGTGACGAATTTGCTTTGTCAGTGTATTTCCCGTTAGAGGTTTGTGGAATTCTTGGTTTTCTGAAATACCTGCAATTCCGGAAGCAATCTAATTGGCAGGAATAGTCAGTTTTTTTTGTAAAAACTTGTTAATGCTGTTGTATAAGTTTGGGAATGATTTCCCAATTGAGTGGATTTTAATTTATTTAGCTAACTAAATGTACCGAAAGCATGATTCAAACTACATGTATTCTTTTTTGTCGATGTGGAGCAGGTGTAATTTCGAAGGAAATGACAGACCAACTGGCTGAGAGCTTTCATCAGCTGGATGTGGATGTTTATGAGTTGAATGATTTATGTGCGTTTTCGGTGAACGAAAAAGATGTTCTGGAGCGGATTGCTGAAAAGTACATGCGCAAAATTGTGGTGGCCTGCTATCCGCGTGCGGTGAAGAACATGTTTAAGCAGGCTTCGATTAAACTGGAAAATTTTGAGGTGCTCAACTTCAGGGAATTTACCGTAGATCAACTTCTGGATAAGTTGAAAATGGATTACCAGTTGAAGGACGGGAAAGCGCGCTATCAAATTCAAATGAATGAACTGACAGTACCTGCCTGGTTTCCGGTGATTGACGAGTCGCGTTGCACGCTTTGTGGACAATGTGCCCGTTTTTGTCTGTTTGGAGTTTATGCCTATGACAAAAAAAGCCTGACGGTGATTAATCCGTTGGCATGTAAAAATAATTGTCCGGCTTGTGGCAGAACTTGTCCAGCCTCGGCCATTATGTTTCCGCGACTGGTTGAGAATACGGCATTGGCCGGAGCCGAGCCGGGAGAAAAATCTCCGCGGTCATCTGCAACGAAAGAAGGATTGTTTGTTTTGCTGAATGAGCGTAACCAAACGCGGAAATCAATATTTAAACAGGACGTGGTTCAGCTGGCTGAGGAAGAACGACGGAAAGCCTTGGAAGAGTTTAAAAAAGGGATTGGAAAAGAAAAATAGCATGCTGAAACAACTACTGTTTAAGACGGATAAAAAGTGTCTCTATAAATTTGTGTACAACCTTGGAATAAAAGGAACACTGAGCTTTAATCGTTTTCAGAAGCGACTAAAGAAAGGCACGTTCTTTCCAGCCTTTCACTTTATTTCAGTAACCGATGACTGCAACCTGAATTGCCAGGGATGTTGGGTGACTGGGAAAAAGAAAAATAGCCGTCTGACAGCTGAGCAAGTCGATCAGATTATAACCGAAACTAAAGCTCAGGGCTCTTATTTCTTTGGAATTTTGGGAGGAGAGCCTTTAATGTACAAGCCACTTTTTGACGTTTTCAACAAACATTCGGACTGCTATTTTCAGCTGTTTACCAATGGCACTTTATTGTCGCCGGAGGTGGCAGAAAAGTTGAGGCAATGCGGCAACGTTTCGCCCTTGATCAGTTTTGAAGGAGATGAGGACGTGGCGGACGTGCGTCGTGGCGGAAAAGCAGTTTATCAGCGAACCCGGCAGGCAATTGACCATGCAACAGATGCCGGCCTGGTTACCGGAGTGGCCATGAGTGTTTGCAAGTCAAATTTAGACCTGGCGCTTTCGCCTGATTTTATTCAGTCATTGATCAATCAGGGAGTCACTTACCTGTGGTATTATATTTTCAGGCCGGTGGGCGAAAACGCTTCGGCCAATTTGAGCCTGAGTCAAGAGGAAATACAACAACTTCGGCAGCATATGGTCGACGCACGCACCAAATACAAACTGGTCATTATTGATGCTTATTGGGACGGCGAAGGACGTGGATTATGTCCGGCAGCTTCGGGACTGAGCCATCATATCAATGCCTCCGGATACATCGAGCCATGTCCGGTTATTCAGTTTGCCACCGACAGGATTGGCGATAAGCCCTTGGCGGAGATTTATCGTTCATCTGCCTTTTTGAAGGAGTTGAAGCATGAAATTCCAAGACAGACATCGGGTTGCATCATTATGGAAGACCCTCAGTGGCTGGTAGACTTTGTGGAGAAACATGGTGCCGAAGATACTTCAGGAAGAGGCAATGAAGCGGAACGCTTGCGTGCCATGGAGCGAGTATGTAGTCATGGCTCAGGGAAGCCTGTTCCGGAGAAAAACTGGGTGTATAAATTTGCTAAAAAACGAGCCTTTTTTGGCTTGGGCGCTTACGGATAAAAAGCATGATCAAGACGCAACGACGACTCATAGTACCAACGGATGTAAAAATGCGGAGTGCCCTTCGAAAGGAAGCGGCCCGGCTGATTGTAGAAAAAAACATCTTACCACCGGTTGATTTTGACCGCCTGGAAAAACTGGCCGGGGAGCTTATTCAGCGCTTGGGTGCAGACCAGGTGTTTCTTGAGTTTGCGATTGTGCTTTGTGGAAATGAAATTTGGCGTGAAGTGGTTGCTGCTACTCCTTTTAATCGCCGCTTGCTGTTGCTCCCGCAATGCCTGAAAAATACTTCAAGTTGTCAGGCCGAAATGGATTCGCTGGGACTGATTTGTGCCGGGTGTAAAGGATGCCAGATTGATTCGGTGCTGAATAAAGCCGAAGCTTTGGGGTATACCACCTTGGTTGCCGAAGGCACAACAGTTGCTGTTGGTCTGGTTGAAGAGGGAGCCATTGATGCTGTTATTGGTGTGAGTTGTATGCCGGTGTTGCAACGCTCATTCGAGCCCGTTTCGCGGGCAGCAGTTCCTGTTATGGGCTTGCCTTTGTTGTATGATGGCTGTGAAAATACCAATGTTGATTATGGTTGGTTGTTTGAAGAAATGCACAGCTTGAAACCCAATTCAAGCAAGCAGCCCTTGTCGGTTTCTTTGCTGAAAGATCAGGTGTTGGATTATTTTACGGAATTCAACCTGCAGGAATTTTTTCAAAAGCATGATTCGACTGAAAAGCTGGCAAAACGCATGTTGTTAATGGGGGGACAACGCATTCGCCCCCTGTTGACCGTATTGGCTTATCGATCATATGCCTCTGAAATTTCTGAAGAAATACAAGCCGCTTTGGCACTTATTATCGAATGTTTTCATAAGGCCTCACTGATTCACGATGATATTGAAGATGACGATGATTTTCGTTACGATCAGGAAACGTTGCATAAAACGCATGGCATTCCTCAAGCCATTAATGTGGGAGATTACCTGATTGGGAAGGGCTATCAATTGTTGGCTGATTTGCCAATCGAGCCAGCGGTTTTAGCTGAGTCGTTGCGCGTGGTGGCTTCTTCTCACCTTAATTTGGCAACAGGGCAGGGAGCCGACCTGATGCTGGATCAGAACCGGGAAAAACTCACGGTTGACCAAATTTTAAAAATCTTTACCCAGAAAACCGGAGAAGCGGTAAAAGTAGCTTTGCTGCTTGGAGCCATTCATGGTGGTGCATCTGCCAGTGAGCTTAGCCGGCTGACGGTTTTTTCAGACTGGTTTGGCATTGCCTATCAAATTCGGGATGACTTAAATGAATTTCAGGATGGACATCATCAGGAGCAAATGCATCATTTTCCGTTTCTGTTGGCTTTGTTGAATGAACGATTTATTGAAAAAGGGAAGTCGGAATGTTTAGCCGATTTGGGAAAAATGAAATTTCAGCAAATTCGTCAGCTGATTGTTGATGAGCGAATAGATGAGTATGCAGAAGCTTTTTTGAAGTTGTATGTGGAGAAGTGTTATCACGAATTGGATCAACTTCAAAACCTGAAACTAAAACTGAGTCTGTATGGAGTGATGGGGAAAATTTTCTGACGGGCTGAAATATGAAACCTTCCTTCAATCATCAACCAATCTATCAACAATTTATTGAGCGGGTCCAAATCGGCCTGGATTTGTTAGATGCTGAAAGTCAGCTCGAAGTTAAAGTGTTTATTGCTGAGCAGCAACATGTGGATGGAGCTTTTACAGATCGTGGTGGCCGGCCGGATTTGTACTATTCATTATTCGGATACTGGTTGGCTTTAGCGATGAATCAAAACGATGTGTTGACAGGTCTGAAGGCGTTTGCTCAAAACACGAGGAATGAAGAAAGTGTTGTTGATCGTTTTGCTTTGATGTTGATTCAGCAAAGCCTTTTGAAGAAACGAATCAGTGGTTGGGCGCTCATTCGGGCTTTTCTGCGTGATGATCATCCCATTAATTTTTCCTACCAGTTGTTTCTGTCGCTTTTGCTTTTGGATGCCGGCTATGGTAGGAAGCGCTGGATGTATGCTGTTCTTCGCTTGTTATTACGATTTTATAACGTGCCGGAAGGGGCACCATGCAGCTTGGTTGCTGCGCTGACAGTAGCTCGTTATGAGGTGGGGTTGCCAACAGCAAAAATGCAACAGCAACTACTCACGTACTTTGAAGACGGAATAGGTTTTCGGGCGTTTGAGCAGGTGCAATCAGGCGATCTGCTGTCGATGGGAGTGGCCTTATTTGCTTTGCAAAAATCGGGTTTTGACACGCGCCTGATTGCCCCGACTTGCTTTGATTTTGTCCAGCAGTGTTACGATAAGGGGGCTTTCTTGTCGGGAGACGGTGATGCAAATCGGGATGTGGAATATACTTTTTATGGGCTGTTGGCTTTGGGCTGTTTAAAAGAAAACTAACGAACTAAACTGAACCTGATTATGACTGAAGAAAACTGGCAAAAACGTTTTGATGAGCTGTCCGGTATTTTGCTGGATGAGATGAATGCGGAGGGATTCTGGACCGGCGAGTTGTCGTCCAGTGCGTTGGGCGTGGCGGTGGCTGTTGCGGCGCTTCACGTTCACGATAAGGAAGCCCATCAGTCAGCTATAAAAGGAGGCCTGAATTGGTTGAAAAAGCATATAAATGCTGATGGAAGTTTTGGTGATACGCCCCAAAGTCGGGGCAATGTGAGCACGAGTTTACTGGTTTATGCCGCCACCAATTTATATGCCGGAGAAGATGAGGCGATTGCGGGGCTCCAGGCCAAACTATCCAAATACCTGGCTGAGCAGGGCATTGATTTGCAGTCGTCTCAAGTTGCGGAAACGATTCTTAGTCATTACCAAAAAGATTATACGTTTTCTGTTCCCATTCTGACCATGTGCGGTTTGTGCGGCATTCCGGAGAAAGAGGCTTTCCGGCCGATTCCGCAACTGCCTTTCGAACTTGCTTTATTACCCCGCAATTTTTACCGATTGCTCAATCTTAGTGTGGTTAGTTACGCTATTCCGGCGTTGATTGCCGTGGGAATCGTAGTTTTTAAAAAGAAAAGGACCAATGCCTTGGCACGAGCCGTAAGAGGCAGAGCAATCCGGCCTGCTTTGGAGCTGTTACGAAGCTTGATGCCGGAGAGCGGTGGCTTTTTAGAGGCCATGCCTTTGACAGCTTTTGTTTGCTTAAGTTTGGTTGAAGCGGGCTATAAGGATTTGGAAGTGGTTGAAAAGGGCATTGGTTTTTTGAAGCGTACCCAGCGCGAAGATGGCAGCTGGCCAATCGATATAAATTTGTCCACCTGGGTTACTTCTCTGTCGGTGAAAGCACTCCGCTCAAAGATGGATACTGTCTTAACACCGGATGTAAAAGAGAAGTTGGTCACTCATTTGAAAGAAGTCCAGAACAAGGAAATTCATCCGTTTAACGGGACTGGTCCGGGAGGATGGGGCTGGACGAATCACAGTGGCTCAGTACCGGACGGCGATGATACCCCAGGAGCCATTTTAGCACTTCTTCAGCTTCAGCCCAAAAGCGAAGTGAAAAAGCAGGTACTGGCTGGTTGCAACTGGCTTTTGCAGCTTCAAAATAAAGATGGCGGCTTGCCCACTTTCTCTAAAGGCTGGGGGCGCTTGCCATTTGATCAGAGTTGTGCCGACTTGACCGGGCATGGCTTGCTGGCTTTGTCTGCCTGTATGGAAGCTTTCCAGGACGAGATGGATCGGTCCAGTCTGAAAGGGTATCAGCGTGCCTTTTTTCGAGCGTTAGCATATTTGCAGAAGAAGCAGCGGGCAGATGGAAGCTGGCTGCCTTTGTGGTTTGGAAATCAACAAACAGATGATCATTCCAATCCTGTTTATGGAACGGCCCGGGTGCTGACTTATTTGAAGGATGTCTCGGCTTGTAGTTGGATTGATGTCACTACGAGGCAGCAATTGCAACAGTTGATTTTGGCTGGTCAGCAGTTTCTGGTTAGTGTTCAAAATCAGGATGGAAGTTGGGGAGGAGCCAAAGAGGTTCCCGGCTCCATGGAGGAAACTGCGTTGGCAGTTTCAGCACTGTCAGGCGGGCGCGCGAACGCAGCCTGTGTTGCCGGATTGCAGTGGTTGGATGACTGCTATCAGCAACATGGTTTAAAAGCGTCGCCCATCGGGCTTTATTTTGCTTCGTTGTGGTATGATGAAAGACTGTACCCGCTAACGGCTTACCTGGAAGCCTTGGGTAGAATGCAAACGACTTAGTTGGTTGATTTTGGGATTAACGAAATTAGTTCGCCATCTGTTGTGTAATAATTTCCCATCAGGTTAACGGTCAAACAGCTGTGTACCGGAATAATTTCAACCAGATCGCCCACATTGATCAGGTTAAAATCCTTGTAGGTTAGCTTCAGAATACCTGTTTCCTGCGACATTTCGCAAAGGTAGTTTTTCTCATCCAGCAAGATCTTTTCATCGTCTTTACGAATAACGATCTGTCCGTACAGGCTCTTCCCATCCGTATTTATAATGGAATCCTTGGAAATATGGATGGCTCCGCCGTAAATGGTAATCTCGTTGCGCGAGCCGTGTTTGGCAATTACCGGGCATACGAGCCGGATGGCAATGTCTTCAAAATTACAGCTTCCCAGTTTGAGTTGCATAAGGTCGTAGAAGACAAAGTTCCCGGGGCGAATTTCATCTACCCCATCAAAGTTTTCGCAAATGCTTTCCGAAGGCGTGTCGCCCATGGAAACAAGCAGGTTGGGCCAATCTTTTTTGTATCGGTTTCTGAGTGAACGCATTTTCAGCAGGGCATCAAAATGAAAATTGAAGATCTCATGCCTGCTTTTGGCTTTGTAAGTATGACCTGCGTGGGTCAGAAATCCCTTGAATTGAATGGCTGAGGTTTGCTTAATAATTTCCAGCAGACTGTCTATCTGATTGGTTTTACTGGCCATAATTCCAGTTCGGTTGTGCCCCGTGTCGATTTCGATAAACAGTCCTATTGGGGATTTTATAAATTTAGCGAGTTGTGTCAGGATGTCTTTATTCTCAACAATCAGGTTGAGGTTTATTTTTTTTGCCAGCGAATTGATTTGGTTTATTTCCAGTATATTGACTGGTACGGCGATGGTAATGTCGTTCCATCCATGCTGGGCAAAATAGGTGGCCATTTGAACAGAGGACACCGTGATGGCGGTTACTCCATGCTCACGAAACCATTCCCCCACAACAGCTGATTGATGGGTTTTAAAATGTGGTCTGAAAAGCAGCTTTTTAGCTTTAGCTTTTTCAGCCATTCGGGCAATATTCCTTAAACATACTTCTTTGTCAAGGATTAAGGTCGGGTGCACAATGTTCATAAACGTTCATTCATTTTTGGTTTCAAAAAACTACTATTTTGAGACTTTTCTGTTAAGAAAACTCGTTGAACGTCCCTGCTGTAAAACGGTTAAGGTTTTACTTTTCTCTATGTAAATCGCAAATACCTATTCCGGGTAGTATCTTTTTAAAAGTCCCATCTTCTGTAAAATAATTATCCTCCTAAGCACCAAAAACAGATGAAAATGTATTTATAGAAGAAAATAAAAAGCCTTCTGGAATAAGCATGCTAAAAATAGTATTTTAAGTGAACTTTAAAAAGAAAATGAAATGATTTAAACGAAAAAGAGCCCTTATTTAGGGCTCTTTTGAGGTATTTTATGAATTTGGCTTGTTATTCTTTAACCGTGTGGATGGTTTGTGCCCGGTTAGGCCCAACCGAAGTGATCGTAATTGGAACGCCGGTTTCATCTTCAATGAAGCTGATGTAGTTATTCAATTCTTCCGGAAACTCATTGGAGTGAGTGAGTTTCGTTAAATCTGTTTTCCAGCCAGGAAGCTCGACATAAATTGGTTTTACCTGATCGTCCAACTCAAACGGGAACTTATCAACAACTTCACCGTCAATTTCGTAGCCCACACAAACTTTAATGGTGTCAAAGTCGTCAAGAACGTCTCCTTTCATCATGAAAAGTTCGGTTACACCATTAATCATGATGGAATATTTCAGAGCAACCAAGTCAAGCCAGCCACAACGCCGTGGGCGTCCGGTTGTTGATCCGTACTCATTGCCTGCATCGCGCAGTTTTTGGCCGGTTTCACAGTGAAGCTCGGTTGGGAAAGGTCCCATACCTACGCGTGTGCAATAGGCTTTGAAGATTCCGAATACTTTGCCAATTTTTTGTGGCGCAATTCCCAGTCCGGTACATGCTCCTGCACAAATGGTGTTGGACGAAGTAACAAAAGGGTATGATCCAAAATCGATGTCCAGTAGAGTTCCTTGTGCACCTTCAGCCAAGACCGATTTTTCTTCCTGCAACAGGTCGTTAACCATGTGCTCGCTGTCAACAAAGGTAAATTCTTTTAAAATCTCAATGGCTTCGAACCACTCTTTCTCAACCTGCTCAAGAAGCTCTTTGTAGTCGAACTGGAAGAATTTCTCAAGCATTTCTTTGTGAGCGTTCGTGCGCTGAGCGTATTTTTCTTCAAAATTTTCGCCCAAATCACCAACACGCAAGCCATCCCGTCCAATTTTATCTTTGTAGGTTGGTCCAATCCCTTTTAGGGTTGATCCGATTTTTGTATCCCCTTTGGCTGCTTCCGAAGCTGCGTCAAGCAATTTGTGAGTTGGTAAAATCAGGTGGGCTTTTTTAGAGATGTACAGGTTTTTGTGCAAGTCCAGACCGTGCTTTTTCAACGAGTCAATTTCTTTCTTAAAAACCAAAGGATCCAGCACAACACCGTTTCCAATGAGGTTGACTTTATTTTCGTGGAAGATTCCTGACGGAATAGAGTGTAATACTTGCTTGAAATCGTTGATTTCTAGTGTGTGCCCAGCGTTTGGTCCACCTTGAAACCGAGAAATGGCATCGTATTTTGGGGTTAAGACGTCTACAATCTTTCCTTTTCCTTCATCTCCCCATTGGAGACCTAAAATAACATCTACTTTCATTCTATTTGGGTTACAATTTTAAAGCATAATTAAACCGCAGAGTTTAATGCTTTCATCCTGAAAGTGTTCTGCGGTGCCAAATTGTGTATTATTTGGCGAATAAAATTACAAATTATTTTTTCATTCGGGCATAAAAAAGCCTCTGTTTCATCAGAGGCCGTTTATTTATAATGAGTTTAATAGAAGTTAAGGTTCAATGCTTTCTCCGTAAATGTACAGGGTGTGGTGCGAAAGCTTGAAATTATACTTCAAACAGGCTTCTTCAATAATTTCACGAATGCGTGGATCGTAAAATTCCTTGACAATGCCGTTGTTGGTGTCAATCAGGTGGTCGTGTTGCAGGGTGGCAAATGCTTTTTCAAACTGAGCAATGTTTTTGCCAAACTGGTGCTTAACGACGAGTTTGCATTCCAGTAATAAGTCGATGGTGTTGTATAGCGTTGCCCTGCTGACCCGGTAATTTTTATTTTTCATCGAAATATAGAGCGATTCAATATCAAAGTGCCCTTCACGAGAATAAATCTCGTCAAGAATGGCAAAGCGCTCAGGGGTTTTTCGGTGCCCATTCTTCTCCAGGTATTCTGTGAACATGTTTTTCACAGTATCTTTCGTTTTATGGTTATTCATATTTAAACCAATTTTAAATAAAGCACAAAAATAGTAAAAAATGGGGATTGTTTAGACTAAATATAAACTAATTCTCAACTTTTTCAATTCGCTCAATGGTGTCTATTCCTTTGATTTTCATTAATCGTGAAATTAATTTATTTAAGTCATCCAGGTTGTGGATATAAATAAACAGGTCTCCTTCGAAAATACCATCGTGGGTGTCAAACATTACCGTGCGCATATTGATGTTGTTCTGCTTGGAGATGATGTTGGTTACCTCGCTGACAATTCCTACCCGGTCGAAGCCGTTTATCTTTATGCGGGTCAGGTAGGAGCGTTTTTTGAAGTTCGTCCATTCTGCTGTAATAATTCGGTCGCCTTGTTGCGACATGAGTTTGTTTGCTTCAGGACAATTCCGCTTATGAATAATGACGTGGTTATTCGAGCTCATGTAGCCCAGCACATTGTCGCCCGGAATGGGTTGGCAGCATTTGGCCAGGGTATAGGTGCTTTCGTCCGGATCTTCTTTCAGCAAAAAGGTGTTTTTCTTGTTGATCTGTGTTTTGGGCAACTCAAGTTCCAATTCGCTTTCTTCTTTTTTGTTTTTTCCGAAAGAAAGTTTCCAATACTTGGCAAGTTTGTTTTCACGGCGAGTTTTTAAGATGCTTTCCAGGTCGTCAATCTGAATGAATCCCATACCTACATTGGCGTATAGCTGGTCTTTGTTGGACAGGTTGTAGTGGGATGCCAGTTTTTTCAGGGTGTCGGACGAAGGTTTTATTTTGTGTTCTTTCAGCTTTTCTACAATAATTTCACGGCCTTTCTCCAAGTGCATCTTCTTGTCCATTTTGAACGCTTGCTTCACCTTGGTTTTTGCTTTGGCCGTGGTCATAAACTGCAGCCATGAAAGATCGGGTGTCTGGGTTTTGGAGGTAAGTAATTCAACCTGATCGCCACTTTGCAGGACATGACTAACAGGTACCAATTTGTGATTGACTTTGGCTCCAATACAATGATTGCCCAGGTCGGTGTGAATTTCATAGGCGAAATCGATGACTGTGGCACTTTTGGGCAAGTTGATCATGTCACCTTTCGGAGTGAAAACAACGATTTCGGATGAAAATAAATTCATCTTAAATTGATCCAGAAACTCCATGGCATCCGATTCGGGGTTCTGGAGCATTTCCCGGATTTTTTCCAGCCATTTGTCCAGCTCTGTTTCCGGAGAATGAACGCCTTTGTACTTGTAGTTGTAGTGTGCGGCAAATCCACGCTCGGCCACTTCGTCCATGCGTTCGGTTCGAATTTGGACTTCAACCCACTTGCCTTCCGGGCCCATTACGGTAACATGAAGTGCTTCATAACCATTGGCCTTTGGAATGGTGATCCAGTCGCGAATACGGTCGGGCTTGGGTTTGTAAATGTCGGTAATCAGCGAAAGAATGTCGAAGCATTGCCTTTTTTCCGAAACATTGGGCTTAGGCTTGAATACAATCCGGATGGCCATCAAGTCATACACTTCGTCAAACGAAACGCCTTTGGTTTGCATTTTATTCCAGATGGAATAGATGGATTTTAAGCGTCCGGAAACCGTAAAGTCGATGCCCTCTTTTTCGAGCTGCTCCTGAACAGGCTTGATAAATTCATCCACCAGGTATTCTCTGCGTTCGCGCTGGCTGTGGAGCCTGAATACAATCTGATTGTAAGTTTCGGGCTGTTTGTACTTTAAGCTGAGGTCTTCCAGTTCTGTTTTGATGGAATAGAGGCCCAGCCGGTGCGCCAAGGGAGCAAATATGTAAAGGGTTTCAGCGGCAATTTTAAGTTGTTTGGGAAGCGGCATGCTGTCGAGCGTACGCATGTTATGGAGTCTGTCAGCCAGCTTGATCAGAATCACCCTAACATCATCGGAAAGGGTCATCAGCATTTTCCGGAAATTGGTGGCTTGTTTCGAATCATGCTGAGCGGTAATTTCATCGGATAGTTTGGTCAGCCCGTCTACAACCTTACTTACTTTCTCGCCAAACAGGTTTTGAATGTCCTCAAGGGTGTAATCGGTATCTTCAACAACGTCGTGCAGAATGGCTGAGATAATTGAGGTGGCCCCCAAACCCATTTCACCAGATACGATTTGAGCAACGGCCAGCGGATGAATAATGTAAGGCTCGCCGGATTTGCGTTTGACGCCAGCATGTGCACTGTTGGCAAATTCAAAAGCTCTTCGAATGCGCTCACGTCCCTCATCGGTAATTCGCTGGGCAAATGTATTGGTCAAATTATCGTAATAGTCAGCAATTAATCGCTGCTCTGCTTTCGTCTGTAATTTATTAATCTCCGTCATGCAACAAGTATTAATGCCTTTTCCGATTTGCAAAAGGTAAATATAGTCTATTTCGTATAAAATTTAGCCTGGTCTGGTGTCCGAAATAAACAGATTTCACCCATCGTTAATGAAAGCATTAAGTGGCTGTATTTGTTCAGACCGACCAGTCTTACTCGTAAAAAAAACAGGATTTTTTAAGGCTTGTTCAGTGAGTTGTAAACCGATTGAAATGCTTGAACCATGTTAGCCCAGGAAAATTTCTTTTTCTCTTCGATGATGTTTTCTTCGAATACTGCCTGGCGTTTGTTGTCGTAAAAATCGACAATGGCATCAGCAATGGCTTTTTCATTGGGGGGCACTACATAGCCAACTTTTTTGTGCGGTATAATTTCAGAAAGCCCGCCCACATCGGTTACCAGCATGGCCTTTTCGAAATGATAGCCAATTTGTGTTACACCACTTTGCGTGGCACTTTTATAGGGTTGTACTACCAAGTCGGCTGCGCTGAAATACTGATTGACTTTATCATTCGGGATAAAGTCCGTGTGTAGTAGAACCCGGTTATTGAGATTCCAATCGGCTAACATTTGCAGGTAGGGTTCGGGCTTGGTGTAAAATTCACCGGCAACAATCAACTTCACCGGAAGCTTTTGTATTCGTTCATCAGCAAAGGCTTTTAGCAAAATATCGAGTCCTTTGTACTCGCGAATAAAACCAAAGAAAAGTAAGTAGCTGGTTTCCTGGTCCAGTTGAAGCATACTTTTGGCTTTCGTTTGCTCCAGGCGTTCGCCAAAGTTATCGAACAAGGGGTGCGGGCAAAGTGCCCGGGGGAGCCCGGGAGTGAAGAGGTTAATGTCGTTGAGTACCGATTGTGACATGGCGACCATGCCATCAATGCTTTTCATGAAATAATGAGTGAGCAAACGATCACCGGGGCGTTTTTCGTGGGGCACTATGTTGTCGGCGAGGCAAACCACCTTGGTATGTGCGTTTTTGCGTACAATGCGACAGATGGTTCCTAAAACGGGACCCATAAATGGCAGCCAGTATCGTACCATCAACAGGTCGGGTTTTTCTTTCTGAATACGTTTTCCAACCCGAAACCAGTTGAGAGGGTTGATGGAATTTACGGTTCGCTTGATTTTTAACTGCTCTGGTGCTTGTCCGTCAACATACTGCGACTTGCCGGGAAACAGAAGTTTCGGATATTGAATGGTAAAGGTTTCTATTTCTACCTGGTAGCCCTGGTTCTGAAACTCAATAGCCAAACGTTCGTTATATGCTGCCAGTCCGCCGCGAAACGGATAAGCCGGACCTATTATTTTGATGGTTTTAGTCATTTCAAGCTATACTTTTGGAGGTAGGACCTCTATCCGTAATTTCTAGGAATTTTGTTGTTTCAGCAAATGTGCAACATGTTTATCAATCGGGAAAGAGAAATCGTCAGGATTTAACGCTTTCAGCTTTATCCATCGAAACGATTGTTGTCCGTTCTCCTCAATTTCAAAATCAAAGGGCTTTTGAGAAATTTTAAATCTGAGGGGCTTTTTTAATCGGGCCTTGTAGTAAATGCTGATGAGTTGATGACTCTCGTAAAAAAAGGCTTTTTGATAATAATCAGTGGTGTAGAAATGGGTGATTGATTCAATCTCCTGTTGACATTCTTCCAGCATTTCCCGTTTTAAGCAATCGATGGTTCCTTCGCCAAACTGCAAGCCGCCTCCGGGGAATTTGGTCATTTTTGTATTGAGTTGAAATTCGTCGGTAATCAACACCTCCTGTTGGTCGTTGATGAAAAGACCATAAACCCGAATGGTAAATTGATTTGGTTGCATTGGTTTCATGTCTTCAGAGTTTCATGAATAAAGCAGATGATCTCCTCCTGTTGATGGGGCTCAAACCAATGAATGTCCGGATCTTTGCGCAGCCAGGTGAGCTGCTTGCGGGCATAGCGCCGTGAGTTTCGTTTGATGAGTTCAACAGCCTTCTCCAAACTGGTTTCGCCATCGAAATAAGCAAAAAGCTCCTTATAACCTACGGTATTGAGTGAGTTTAAGTGTTTGAACGGATAAATGCTTCGGGCTTCCTCTTCCAGACCGGCTTCCATCATAAGGTCTACCCGTTTATTAATCTGGTTGTAGAGTTTTTCACGTTCCATGTTTAATCCAATTTTCAGGATTTTGAATGGACGCTCTTTGATTGTTTCTTTCCGGAATGAAGAATAGGGCTTGCCAGTCATCAGGCAGACTTCCAATGCCCGAATCAGCCGTTTGGGGTTTTTGAGGTCAACTTGCTGGTAGTAGCTGGCATCAAGTTGCTTTAATTTCATGCGTAAGTATTCAATGCCTTTTTCTTCAAAATCGCGGGTTAGTTTTTCCCGAATTTCATGATCAACGTCCGGTTGTTCATCAATTCCTTTGCATACCGCATCAACATAGAGCATGGAGCCACCTGTCATAACCAGCATATCTTGTTTGGAAAAACAGCTTGCAATTAAGTCCAGTGCGTCGGATTCAAAGCGACTGGCATTGTAATCATCATGAATGGAATGGGAATGGATGAGGTGGTGGGGAGCCTGGTTGAGCTCATCCGGTGTTGGAACAGCTGTTCCGATGGACAGTTCCCTGAAAATTTGACGGGAATCAGCCGAAATGATTTCGGTTTTGAAATGTTTGGCCAGTTGGATACTTAAAGAACTTTTTCCAATGCCCGTGGGCCCTTGAACGACTATTAATGTTTTCTCCATTCGTTGTTAAATCATTGAACGGACAAAGGTAGTGCTTTTGGGAAAATAAGGAAGGGGACCCTTTAGTCCCCTTCGATTAGATCCTCCATTTCGCCAAAAATTTCGGTATAATCATCTAAATCACCATAATCCTGATATTTATTCTCCTGATTGAGAATTTCGAGACCCTGGTCCTGTAATTCTTCTTCCAGAACTTGTGCAGGGGCATCACCCTGTTGATAGGTGACTTGGTTTTCGCGAAGATTCTTTTCCATGTAAATTTCAGTTAATTCAATATAAAAAGATCTGTCATTAAAGAAGTCAAATACATAGAGCAAACGTTGTCCTATGCTTGAGAGGATATTATGTAGTTGGGTTTTCCCCATGATTAAAATGGAGGACCCAGGTCTACCAAAATCTAAGAATGTGATTTCTGTTTGTTTCCCGTGGTGCTTGCTGGCCACAAAAAAGGAGGCCAGTTGATCGGAACTGTAATTGCAGCACTTTTGAATGCACCAGTGTAAATCTGCAAAACTGCTTTTTCCATCTATTTCGATTATCCTTAAAAAATCAGCATTCTCAATAGAAGTTATTTTTAACTGGAATACCATTCAGTATTTTTATGTTGTTGATTAATAATTTTAGTTGTTTTATTGGCACACAGGTTTTTTAAACGGTGATCGTTTCAGAAAGGTTAGGCAATAAATGTTAAAAAAGATTAATTGCCGGATTGATGCTTGTTATGTGTTGTTTTATAGCTTGTTGTGGGCTGTGTGTTTTTTGTGAAAAAGTGATTCCAAACTGAAGAATTGAACTTTTTATTTAGTGATTCGATGAATATTTGATTGAATAATTCTGTTTTTTCATGGAATGATTCGTTGTTTTCCTCCGAATAAATTTTGAACTTGGCTACCATTAAGTTTACACATTAATTCGGAACACAGTAACACAAGTCAAGCAAGATTGAGATTATGCAATACCGAGGACTACTCTACGAGAATTTGAAGATTTCACTTCAATCGATTCGCTCAAATTTGTTGCGGACAATTCTGACGGTATTAATTATTGCTGTTGGAATCACCGCTTTGGTTGGGATTCTGACGGCGATTGACTCCATTAAGTCCTCCATAACCAAAGAATTTACCTTTATGGGGGCGAATACCTTTTCCATTACCTCGCGCGGCATGACTGTGCAGGTGGGTAATGAGCGAATTCGTACCAAGAACCACGCTTACATCAGTTATTACCAGGCTCAGGAATTTCAAGAGCAATTTGATTTTCCGGCTACTGTCGCGGTTTCAGTAACGGCCACGGGTACGGCTACTGTAAAATATGGCTCAGAAAAATCGAACCCGAATGTGACGGTTCGAGGGGTTGATGAGAATTACATTGTGGCTTCCGGTTTCGAAATTGAACGGGGCCGCAACCTTATGGGGGCTGACTTGGTTGCAGGGGCTAATGTGGTGGTGCTTGGAGATGGATTGGTTCGGCGCTTGTTTGGAAAAGATGTGAATCCGTTACAAAAGGAAATCAGTATTGGAGGCGGACGTTACAGGGTGGTAGGGACACTAAAATCGAAAGGCGGCGGATTTGGCGATAACGGCGATGAGATTTGTCTGCTCCCATACTCCAATGTTCGAACTTATTTTTCGCGTCCGCAAATGAACTTTACTATTCAGGTTAAAGCTGCAAATACCCAGCTGGTGGATGCGGCAGTTGGTGAGGCTGAGGGGACATTTCGTGTCATTCGGGGACTGAGTCCAATGGATGAAACGGACTTCAATATTGAGAAAAGTGATAACCTGGTGAATATGCTTTTGAATAACATTAAAAACATCACCTTGGTGGCTACTATAATTGGCATGATTACTTTGTTTGGCGCTGCTGTGGGATTGATGAATATTATGCTTGTATCCGTAACGGAAAGAACACGGGAGATTGGCGTTCGCAAAGCAATAGGTGCAAACGGAAGTCTGATCCGCCAGCAGTTTTTAATGGAAGCTGTGGTGATCGGGCAAATTGGAGGTGCTTTGGGAATTGTGCTTGGCATTTTGGTGGGGAATATCGTTTCGGTTCTGATCGGCAGTTCTTTTATTATTCCATGGCTGTGGATTTTTACAGGGGTGATTGTGTGTTTTGGTGTTGGAATTATTTCAGGTTATTATCCTGCGCAAAAAGCAGCTCGTATGGACCCGATTGAAAGTTTGCGTCACGAATAGTTCGTAATCGGTAGCCAGGTGTTCCTGCTTCATTCGAGAGCTTTCTGTTTGTGGCGTTTGCTGAAGAAGAGAATGAATTTGCTCCCACAATTTTAATACAAAATAAAAAAGGCTTTCCGTCATCTTGACGGAAAGCCTTTCTTTTAAACTATTGTAGTCTGTAATTATTTTACAGAATCCATGTATTGGATCAATTCGCAAACTTTTGCAGAGTAACCCATTTCGTTGTCGTACCAAGAAACAACTTTTACGAAGTTTGGAGACAATGAGATACCAGCACCAGCGTCGAAGATAGAAGTACGAGTGTCACCAACGAAATCGTTAGAAACAACCATGTCCTCAGTGTAACCAAGAACACCAGCCAATTCGCCTTCAGAAGCAGCTTTCATAGCAGCGCAAATTTCTTCGTAAGAAGCACCTTTTTCTAAAGTAACAGTCAAGTCAACAACTGATACGTCAGGAGTAGGAACACGGAAAGCCATACCTGTCAATTTTCCGTTCAATTCAGGAATAACTTTACCTACAGCTTTAGCAGCACCAGTAGATGAAGGGATAATGTTTTGGCCAGCGCCACGTCCACCTCTCCAGTCTTTCATAGAAGGACCGTCAACTGTTTTTTGAGTTGCAGTAGTTGCGTGAACAGTTGTCATCAAACCTTCTTTGATACCGAATTTGTCATTCAATACTTTAGCTACAGGAGCCAAGCAGTTGGTAGTACAAGAAGCGTTAGAAACAAAGTTCATATCGTTTGTGTAAGAAGCGTTGTTTACACCCATAACGAACATTGGAGTATCGTCTTTAGAAGGAGCAGACATCACAACTTTTTTAGCACCAGCGTCGATGTGACCTTGAGCTGATTCTTTTGTCAAGAAAAGACCAGTTGACTCAACAACGTACTCAGCACCAACAGCACCCCAGTTAATGTCAGCAGGGTTTCTTTCAGCAGTTACACGGATTTCGTCACCGTTAACGATTAATTTACCGTCTTTTACTTCAACAGTTCCGTCGAATTGTCCGTGAGTTGAATCGTATTTAAGCATGTAAGCCATGTAGTCTACATCGATCAAGTCGTTGATAGCAACTACTTGAATTGTACCTTTTGCAACAGCTTGGCGGAAAACAAAACGACCGATACGGCCAAATCCGTTGATACCGATTTTAATTTTTGACATAGTTGATAATTTAAAAATTAATGAAAGATTATTCTTTTGATCTATTAGCTTTTAAGTATTTTTTCAAAGCCCCACAAAATAACTAACTAAATTTAAGACGATCAAATTTTTCGATTTTGAATTGATTTTTTTCCTCAGGGCTTAAAATACAGTTAATGTTGGGCGCGAGTTGTAATTGAGCCTACGGAGAATTGAACGATTGGTTATTGAAAGGCAGCAAAGGATTTGTTAAGAAATTGCCCGGAGTTTGTGTGTGGTTATGTTAATTTCATCGCAGAGAAAGATGATGATCTCTTGGTTTAAAACGCTTGGGAGGAGCATACTGCATCGTTCCACGAAAGCGTCAAATTGACTGCTTGTGAGTTCTGCATGGTTGGCGTCTTCAAGTCCTGAATATCCTGTTCTGGTGCCCTTTGGCTGTATGCTGGGCATTTGCATGTTTTGCAGGAACTAAGCATGAATAGCGCTAGAGACGTTGCTAGGAGTAGGGGTTTCCAAATAATTTTTGTTTGCATCTTGAAATGATTAAAGGAGTCAAAGTTATTGTATTAACGGAATGATGCAAGTAAAAAGTATTCGGATTGCCTTAAGGCTTGATCATTTTCAGATGATTAATCTCTTTTTTTTAGGCTGTCTGAATCTGGGTGTTTAATTAAATTTATTTATTAATCTCAAGAGATGACAAGTGGGTCATTTTTAGGGGGACGTATCGCTTGTTGGTGGATTTTTTAGATAAACTAAGTTTATTATTGTTCAAAAAAAACCTTGTGCTTTGGCGATAAATTTCATAGGTTTGTAAGTAATGTGTTACTTGAGGGAAATATGGCCGTAATGGTAGTAAATAAAGCCAGGATGGAAAACTTAAACTTAAACCCAAGAATATGAAGAAAAGACTGACACAACTTTTTCGTATTTCAAACTTAATTCTTTGTTCGGGCTGAATTGCAACGTTGCAATTGGAGTGCCCGGAAAACTCTGTGGGGGCCTTTCTAATAACGAATTGGGCGCCTGTTTGTAAGAATCAAAAGTTATGTTTGAATATCCCAATTTCCTGAGCCAAATTCAATGAAACATTCAATTGTTTATTTACGCTGGACTTTTCTCCATTTATGGAGCAAGACGACCTATGGCTGTTAATGTACGGCCTTACCTATTAAGTGGTGAAATGAACGAATATGATGATTATCAAAAAATAATAAATAAAACCAGATTCTATGAGCAAAAACTTTACTCGGTTTCTTAGTTTAACATTGCTTGTCGGCTTGTGCTGTATTTCTTCCTGGAGCTACGCTCAGTGCGCTTGGGAGCTATCTGCAAGTGATGTGGTAATGGTCACAGACCTGTCAACGGTCTGCGATGGGGATGAGCTTACCTACGAGGTGCAGGGATACGCCACCGATTTATACGAATTTGCGTTTAATGCGGGTAGCTTTTCTTCAGTTAACCAGTTTGGGGTAACTGAAGGAGAAAGCTTTACTGTTCAGGTCAAGGAACTTGCCAGCAATTGTCTTTCCACTGAGGTCACAATTGCTTCGGAAGATGTGCTGCCACTTTCTTTTGTAGTGACCAAGAAAGATATAACCTGCTATGGAGCGAAAGATGGAATGATTCACTTGGATATTTCAGGAGGAACGTTCGATGGTGACCATCCTTATCAGATGGTTATTTCAAACCAAGGATGGCGTAATATTGAAGGGGCTAGCAAAGATGTGGTCGTTTATACGCCAGGTGTTTACGAAGTTAGAGTAAGAGACGGCAATGGCTGTGAAACAGCTCCTCAGCAAGTAATAATCAACGAGCCAGCGCCGGTTACTGTCAGTTTGACTCCCAACTTTGCAGGGGATGCCTGTTACATGGATGAAGCGGGTTCGATTGACGTCAAGGTCAGTGGTGGAAACGATGTGGATTATACAATCCAATTAAAGGATTCGGAAGGTACAGTGCTCGAAACAGCAACAGCAATTGCCGGCCTGTACAGTTTTACAGCTGGCTATGCGGCCGGAACTTATTCGGTTGTCGCTTATGATAGCAAATCTTGTGAAGGAACAGGCGAGACCACAATCGAAGGAAAGAGCCCGATTACCTTTGCTGCTGAAGTTACAGAAGACTTGCTGTGTAAAGGGGCCGCCGCCGGAGTGATTGATGTGAGCGGAATTGAAGGCGGAACTGACGGGGCTGGTTATGTGGCTGAGCTATATGATTCAGGCAATACCTTGGTCGCCTCCCAAACCGCGATAGGCGGATCAGCTGAACTTTCCGGGTTAATGGCTGGCGATTATAGCGTGTTTGTCAGAGATGGTAATGGTTGCTTGTCTGAAGGTATCGAGCTTTCGGTGTGGGAACCAGCTGAAGCATTGTTGCTGGAGGCTGAGGTGGTAAGTCACATTCGCTGTACTGAACCGGGCGAATTTACTATTAGAGCTACTGGCGGAGTGCCAGGATATATGTATTACTATGCAACGGTAGACCCGGCAACAGGAGCTGTTCCGACAGCAACTCTGCCAGGTGAAAATACGGTATGGATGCCTGCAGCGGCTGATGGTACGTTGACAGTTTCTGTTGAAACTCCTGCAACGTATGTGGTTTGGGTGAAAGATGCAGATGGTCAGGGGTGCCTGGTTGGAGGAGAACTCGCCCCTGAGTGGCGGGTGCAAGTAGATCATGCTAACCCTCCGGTAACTTTCAATACAGATATTACGAAACTCATTGCTTGCAATGGCGAGTCGACCGGCGAAATTACCATCTCCAACATTGATGGTGGTGAAAGTGCCAATTACGAAATCACCGTTAATGGCGACGTGTTGGATGGAATGGTCATTTCTGACTTGGTAGCTGGAACATATGAGATTACGGTAACCGAAACGGTTGGCGGATGTGAGGCCACTGAGCAGGTGGTCATTTCTCAACCTGATGAGTTGGTAATTACTGAATTTATTCGGGTTGAAGGTGTTTTCTCATGTCCCGATGCAACCGAAGGATGGTTAGAAGCCAAAGCCGAAGGCGGAAGCGGATCCTATTCTTATCAGCTCTACCAAGATGGGACTCCATATGGTTCAGAAGTAAGCATCCCTTCATTTGTTGTGCCAATTGGTGCTGAATATGCCGTGAAGGTAATGGATGATAACTGTGAAGCGATGTCGGAGAGCATTGTGCTGGATCAGGTGCCGGATGTTCAGTTTACGGTTGAAGACCAAACGTGTTTTGGGGCGACTTCCGTGACTGTTCTTGTATCGGCCTCAGGAGCTCCGAGTCATCAGTTTGAAGTGTCTTATGCTCCTGTAGTTGATGGCGTAGAAGGCATGCGCTCAGCCTGGGAAACATTTGATTCAACCATCGAAATAGAAGGATTGTCTTATGAAGAAGCCAATGCCGGTAATTATAATTTTTATGTCCGCTATTTCCCTTACGAATGTGGTGAAACGACCCAGTTGGTGTCGTTGGCTGCAGTTGAAAGTGGACTGACAGCAACCGTGGAACAAGATGATTTGAATGCTACCGTAACACCAAGTGGAGGAGAGGCTCCCTATTCTTATTTGTTGAATGGTGTTTCGACTGCAGGTCCCGATTTTGTTCTTCCCGAAGGAACGAATACCATTACCGTTGTTGATGCGCGTGGGTGTACTTACGATGTTGTTGTAACTGTTGATCCGATAAGCCTGACAGCTAATCCAAGCTCAGGAGACGCCATGCCTCAGGAATTTGATGTTGTGCTGACCTTCAACCGCGAAGTGACACTGAACGAGGGAGATGTTGTAGGAGGAACTGTTACGCCTGGAACCGGAACTGAGTTTACCGTAAGTATGTCGGGCAACGATGGTGAAGTGTTGACCCTCACAGTAGGAACCGGAATTAAAGATGCAGCGAATAATAGTTTTGCAGGTGACGTGTTTACTTATACGCTTGGCAATACGCCTCCGGTGTTGGAGTCATTTTCGCCAACTGGTCAGCAGGATGACAATCATCCCGAGTTTGTGATGACCTTTAGCGAGGCCGTTCAGTTGTCGGGTGTTGCCGGTGATTTAATAATTACCAAAGCCGGAGAGTCGGAAGCCTGGATGGTTATTCCTTTGTCTTCTGCAGTGATTAATGGTAACACGGTTACGATAAGTTATGATTACGATGCTGATAAAGGAGGTCTGGACCGTCAAACCACCTATTTCGTGAATGTTGATGCTGGGGCGATTGAAGATTTGGCTGGAAACGATTTTGCCGGGTTGACCGACCAAACAAGCTGGACTTTTACCACGGGTGATTGGCTTACTTCAATTGAGGATCCAAGCGAAGTTGCTGAGATGTTTAGCGTCTATCCAAATCCGTTTGATACGTACATAACCATTAAAAATGCCAGTAAGTTGTCACGCATCATGATTTCGAACATTGCCGGGCAGCGGGTTAAAGACCTTGTTAATCCAACAGAAATTATCAATACCGGTGATCTGCGAAGTGGAATCTACTTCCTCACCTTAGTCGATAAAGATGATGCTGTTGTAAAAACAGAACGAATCATAAAGCAATAAGAAATTTGCACCAAGAATTTAAGGGGAAGCCAATCGGTTTCCCTTTTTTATTTTTAAGCGTCACTCGAAGTTCGTCTTGAATCCGGAGTTGGAACCTGAGTTCTGACCGATTGAAAGAAATCCTTAACTTTGGTGGCGTCAAAACAAAAAATCAAGGCATACCTATGGAACTTCTATTTCAACACCGTTCAATTCGTCAATACAAATCCACACCTGTTGCAGATGATCTGCTTAACCAGATTGTTGAGGCAGGAACACGGGCATCCAATACGGGCAACATGCAGCTTTACAGTGTCGTGGTAACCCGTGATGAAGAGAAGAAAGCGCAGCTGGCTCCACTTCATTTCAATCAACCCATGGTAAAACAGGCACCGGTTTTACTGACAATTTGTGCAGACATCAACTTGTTTAATCACTGGTGTAAACAGCGCAATGCCGATGCGGGCTACAACAACCTGCTATGGCTGATGAATTCAACGATTGATGCGTCGTTGTTTGCGCAAAATTTGTGTGTTGAGGCCGAGTCGCACGGGCTGGGTATTTGCTACCTTGGAACGGCTTTGTACAATGCACAGGAGTTTATTGATACGCTGGAGCTTCCCAGGGGGGTCATTCCTGTTACAGCAATTGTACTTGGCTACCCGGACCAGGAACCGCCACTGACCGATCGCTTGCCGCTAAATGCCGTTGTGCACCATGAAAAATATGTTGACTTTAAGGAAGAGCAAGTGAATGAACTTTTCTCTGAAAAAGAAAACCTGCCAAGTTCTCTGCAGTTTGTGAGTGAAAATAAGAAAGAAAATCTGGCACAGGTGTTTACCGATATTCGCTATAAAAAGCAAGATGCAGAGGCTTTCTCGGCAAAACTGATGGATACCTTGCGTAAGCAGGGTTTTGAGCTGTAGCTGTCCGTTACCTGAAACCGAGAAAAGATAAAAGCCCATTGCCCCGAGAAATAGTTTCTTCTGTGGGCAATGGGCTTTTATGCATTAGGTGTATTCTTTTGAGGCTAGAGCCCGCCTATTTGATAACATGTTTATTGATAAGTTCTTGAAAGCTCTGCCGGAAATTGTTCCCTACCGGAAGTTTGTTGCCGTTGATCTCGACCAGATTACCTTCAATGCTTTGAATTTGATCCAGGCGAATGAGGTAGGATTTATGGGTTCTGAAAAACTGATCAGCGGGTAGTAGCTCTTCCATCTTTTTCATGGATAGGTTGGTAACCAGATGTTTGTCTTTCAGATGAATTTTGATGTAATCGCCCAAGCCTTCAATAAAACAAATGGACTTAAATTCAACCCGAATGTTTTTTTTGTTGGCTTTTATGAAGATGTAGTCCGCCGCCTGCTTTTCTTCCTGGTGCAGCTGGCGCAGTTTCAGTTGTTCCTCGGCCTTTTGCACCGCCTTGAAAAATCGCTCAAACGAAAAAGGTTTTTTGAGGTAATCCAGAATGTTTAGTTCGTAGCCTTCCATGGCATAGTCCGAATAAGCGGTTGTTAGGATGACCAGCGGAGGATTATTCAGGTTTTTGAGCAGTTCCAGCCCGCTGAGACGGGGCATGTTCACATCCAGAAACATCAGGTCAATCGGGCTTTCTTTTAGTTTGCTGCTCGCCTCCAGGGCATTGTTACAGGTGCAGACAATCTGAAGCCCGGGAATGTCTTTTGCAAATTGCAGAATCACATTTTGTGCCAACGGTTCATCATCAACAATAATTGCTTTAATCATTTGGTCGTTTTTAGTAACAGTTGCAATTCAACCTTAAAGATATTTTCTTTTTTGCTGATATTTAAATGGTATTCCTCTTTTTTGTAGAGGTACTCCAGCCGTTTTTGGACGTTTTTAAGGCCAATGCCGTGTGCTTCGTTCTTGGTAGGTTGAAGCCCCTCCTCGTAGTTGTTGCTTACCTTAAAATGAAGCCAGTTATCTTTTACTTGAATTTGAATGTGGATGAAAGCCTTCTCACTGATGGATTTACTTCCGTGTTTAAACGCGTTGTCAACAAACGGCTCAAAAATGAGTGGAATAATAAGTTTGTCCCGAATAGCACCGTCCAGCTCAAAACGAATGTCTGTTTGATCGGACAGGCGAATGCGTTGCAGCTCAATGAAGTTTTGAATAAACTCCACCTCCTTCTGCAAGCTGATGAGGTTTTCCCGTGATTCATAGAGAACATGTCGCATCAAGTCCGACAGTTTCAGAATCATCTCAGGTGTTTTCTTCGAGTTGGTCAGCGAAAGGGAATAAATGTTGTTTAACGAATTAAACAAAAAGTGCGGGTTGATTTGGGCTTTCAGGGTGTTGAGTTCAGCCTTCAGTTTTTCCCGCTCCACTTTGTTGTACCGCAGCTCGATGTCCTGCATTTTTATCCAGTCGTTCACAAACTTGGCCAGCGAGCTGATGCCAATGTAAAAGCCAGTGGTGAAAAAATAGGTGGAAAACAGCCTGGGTTGGTAAAAATGCTGCAGGCTGTAAAACAGTCCGAGTATAACAAGCGAGGACATCGCCATGGAAATCAACAACCAGAAGGTGTAGAAAATGTAGTGTTTCTTTTTCAGAAACCTTGGAATCAACACCCAAAGGTTGATGTAAACACCAAGCGCAAATCCGGTATTCAAAATCAATGCCCGCAAAATATCTTTTGCCGGACTGAATCGGTAATCAGAAGCCACATAAAATGAAGCCAACGCAAAAGCGGTACTGCTTAGCCAGAATAAAATCTGCAGGAGTACTTTGTAGCGTTGGTAGTTTCTGATTAGTGGCATTAGATGCGGTCTTTTCGTTTGGTAAATTTATTGAAATAATATTTTACCGGGTTGGTGTATTTTAAATGCTTCCACGGACGGCTGCTGTGCGGTTTGTGAATGACGGGCAGCATGGTGGCCAGGTAATTTTTATAGCCCAATGTTTTTGACTTGCGCGAGATGAATACATCATACCAATCCTTTTCGCGTGAGAGCTCCTGAAAGGAAAAATTCCGGAGCAACTCGGGAGTGAGCAGGGTGCAGCAAAAACTTAAGCTGTGTGAGGTATCAATAAGGGGCTGCTTTTCATTTTTGAAATTCAGGTAAGGAAAGTTAATGGCTCCCTCCTCATTGGTGGTTACAGCTCCCAGCATACCGCAGTTTGGAGCAATTTGACTCAAATTCCGCATTTTGTCCAAAGTGTCTGGCTGAATGATAACATCCGATTCAATAACGATCAAAGGGATGTTGAGCTCCAGCGCCTTTTGCTGTGCCATTTGAAGCACCAAATTATAGTTGGGCGATGGTGTTTCTGTTAGATCCTTCAAGTTGACAAGTTTGTAGCCATAGGCCGCTTGCTTCTCCTCCAAAATGGCTGTTGTTTCAGGTGTACTGAAATCATTGTAAACCACATGCTGATGATCTCCATTGGCCCGGTGAATGGCCTCAATGGTTTGCAAGGTTGTTTCGATGGAGTTTTTTACAGGGGTAATGACCAGTGTCTTAGGCATATTGAGTGGCGTTAAAAGTTAATTCAAATTTTGAAGCCAGGTTCTCCAGGTCTTCAATAACTGCTTGTTGGACAGGAATTCCGTTAGCCAGGCGTTCCTGCGTCAAGAGGCGTTCCGGATCGCCCGGAATCAGCGTCTCATCTCCTGAGTTGACAGGCTCCGCTGTTCGGAAAGTACGAATCCAGGTGTCCATATGCTCTTTAAAGTCTTTGGCTGGGCGAAAAGCATCAATGCGGAAGGCGCCAAAAAAGTGTCCAATACCATCACCCACGGGGTTGGCCGGAGGATCGAGGAAAGCGACAAACGGAGGAACCCATGGTCCGTAGTTGGCTCCAGAGAGAACGGCTGAGAAAATGTCAACCATCGCACCTAGGCAATAGCCTTTGTGGCTGCCATGTTCGCGGTCTCCACCTAGCGGAAGCATGGCTCCGCCCTTTTTCAGCGCAAAGGCATCGGTTGTTGGGCATCCGTCTTTATCCTGTGCCCATCCAAGAGGGGCATCTTCGCCCTTACGTTGCAAAACTTCCAGTTTTCCATTGGCAACGGTAGTTGTGGCCATGTCCATCACAAAAGGAGGTTCATCCTGGGCGGGAATAGCCACCGCAATGGGGTTGGTTCCTAAAAAGCGACTTTTGGAAAAGGTCGGTGAAACCAACGGACTGGCGTTGGTCATCGAAATACCAATCATGTCTTCATCCAAAGCCAGCATGGCATGGTAACCGGCAATTCCGTAATGGTTCGAATTTTTCACAGCTACCCATCCGCTACCTACCTGGCGTGCTTTATCCATGGCAATGCGCATGGCTTTAGGTCCGGCAACAAGGCCCAGGGCCAAGTCGGCATCGAGCACCGCTGTTGATGGGGTTTCATGTACAATTTTCATTTGAGGGCTGGCGTTCAGTCGGTTTTTCTCCCACAAACGCACATAACCACTCAGGCGGGCTACTCCGTGTGAATCTACTCCGCGTAAATCTGCCTGGTTCAGGCAGTCAGCAGCCAATGCTGCTTCCTCGGGCGGGCAGCCTATTTTTTCAAAGACTTGTTGGGTGAAGTCTTTTAAATAACTTGAGCTTAACTTCATTTCTCAGCTTTATTTTTTGACAAAATCTCGTGCTGAGGCCTGGGCTGTCGGCATGATCAGTAAATCATCGATATTGACATGCGCCGGTCTCGAGAGCACAAAGTAAATACTTTCTGCAATGTCGCGGGCACTTAAAGGGGTAAAACCTTCATAAACTTTGGCGGCCTTCGCTTCGTCGCCTTTGAAACGAACCAGGGAAAATTCGGTTTCAATGGCACCGGGGCTGATGGTCCCCACTTTGATGTTGTAAGGAGCCAGCTCGATGCGCATGGCTTTGCTGATTGCATTAACCGCATGCTTGGTTCCGCAGTACACCGAACCATTGGGGTAAGCCTGAATGCCGGCAATTGAAGACACGTTGAGGATGTGTCCCTGCTGGCGGGCAATCATCCAGTTCGAAACTTCGCGGGTCATGTACAGCAGGCCTTTAATGTTGGTGTCAATCATTGCTTCCCAGTCTTCCCAGTCTGCTTGATTGATCGGGTCAATTCCGGCAGCCAGTCCGGCATTGTTGAGCAGAATGTCTACCTGTTTCCAGTTTTCGGGAAGTGACGCCAAGGCCTGGTCAACTTCTGTTTTCGAGCGAACATCAAAACAGAGGGGATACACCTGGCAGGTTTCGTGCTCTAATTCTTCTTTTAATTTTTCAAGCCGATCGTGTCTTCTTCCGGATATGATAAGGTTGAAATGATTCTCGGAGAGTATTTTGGCGGTTTCCAACCCAATGCCGGAGGTGGCTCCGGTAATTAAAGCAATTTTTTGTTTCATGGCATTTTGTTGTTTATTCTGAGGGAATTAAAATTCTTCTTTTTTTATGGAAAAATCAACTACTTGACTATTTTTGTTTTCATTATCGACCTAAAGATTTATACAATTATGGCTGAAATTGCTGAAAACCAAGCGGTGTTCTCTATTGATCAGATTGAAGAGCCCAAAGATATCAATGATATCGTTTTTAACCTAATGGTCAATCCCAATCTGGCCCCGGTTAATTACTTTAATGATTTTAGTGAAGAAGGATTTGATCTGGAAAGTGTGGCCAACGGAGAGACCGACGATGCCGGGATTTTCACGGCAGACAATGGGCAAATGATGGCCATGACGACACATGCCTTTCATCATCATCTGGATACAGACCCTAAAACGGCAATTGAAATCCTGATTAGCAGAGCAGCTCGCCGAATGGCTTGTTACGGGGCTAAACCTGAAGCAGTGAGTGCTTTCCTGTATCATATCAACATTGCTCATCCCAACGGACAGTTTATTGCCTCGGGAGCAAAGAAAGGGCTGGAAAATGCTTGCAAAAAGTTTGGAGTGAAAGTGTCGGACCGCAAAATTCGATTCGATTATTTTAGCGGACACGGCACAGTGACACCAACCATTATTGTGAGCTTGATGGGGAGTGTGGAAGATAAAAACAAAGTGATTACGCACAAGCTGAAAAACAAAGGCAACAATATCTTTGTTATCGGAAAATCGTTTGATGATATTAGTTCTTCGGAGTACCTGGAATTTTATCATGAAGTGTATGATTCGCCTCTTCCGCAATTTGACATTGACATGGAAGTTCGCTTGCAGGAAGCTATGAAGACACTTGTGGACCGGCAGTTGATTTCTTCAGCCAGCCCGGTAGGACGTGGAGGTCTTTTCTTTTCATTGCTGCGTGCCGGAATGCCGGCAGGTTTAGGTTTTGACATTACGACTGATGCTGAAATCCGCCGCGATGCCTTCCTGTTTGGCGAGTCTATGGGCCGATTAATTGTAGGGGTTTCGCAAGAAAACGAAGATGACTTTGTGGATTATCTGCAAAGCACAAAATTGCCATTTTTTACCTTGGGACATGTCACTAAAGGAGAAATCCGGGTTGATGATGAATCCCTTGGGTTTATTGATAAAATGATACCAAACGCTGAATGACAGTAGCTCCATATCAAGATTCTGATAAGAATAAAAAACAGCAGGTCGAGCAAATGTTCGACAATATTGCTCCTAAATATGATTTTTTGAACCACTTTTTAAGCCTGGGCATCGACAAGCTCTGGCGGAAAAAAGCGGTTCGTATTTTGAAAAAAGACCAGCCCAAACGCATCCTGGATGTAGCCACCGGAACCGGTGATTTTGCCATTGCCGCTTCCAAGCTGGAAGTGGACGAGATTGTTGGTTTCGACTTGTCGGAGCAGATGATCCGCGTGGGGGAAGAAAAAGTGAAGAAGCGCGGGCTTAGTTCGGTGATTCATTTTCAAAAAGGCGATTCGGAGAACATGCCTTTTGAAAATGAATCATTTGATGCGCTTACTGTGGCTTTCGGGGTGCGTAATTTCGAAAATCTTCAAAAGGGATTAGATGAGTTTCACCGGGTTTTGCGTGAAGGCGGTTTGGCATTGATTCTGGAGTTTTCGAAACCTAAATATTTCCCGTTTAAACAGCTGTATCGGTTCTATTTCTTTCATATTTTACCGCGGCTTGGGGGAATGATTTCAAAAGATGCCTCGGCTTATTCATACCTGCCGGAGTCGGTTATGGCTTTTCCTGATGATCAGGTAATGCTTGATATTTTGCGACAAACCGGTTTTACTGAGGTTAGCCAGAAAAGACTAACCTTAGGGATCGCAACGATTTATATTGCACGCAAATAATGACGTTCACGCGTGCTGCAAGACAATATTTCCTGAATATTGCGGTTTTTCAAGCATGAGATTGTTTGGAATTTGTTTTTGATCCTTATTTTTGATGTCAAAGTTCTCAAACATGGTAAATTAGAACAACTCGCTTTTGAAGGAATTGTTTCAGTTGTAAAATTTGATCAGAACCAGTGAAAAAGCTCATTAGCATTATTATCCTTTTGTATTTGTCAGCAAGTGCTTTTGCTCAGCATCAGCGTGTCAAAAATTTGACCACGTTTGATGACAAAAAACTACACTTTGGATTTACCATTGCAATCAATACGCTGGACTTTAGCATGGAACATTATCGTCCGATTGGTAATAATCCGGATTTTGTTTTTGAAGACTGGCAAAATGTTGATGGGCATGAGATTACCGCTCAGGATACGGTTTTTGCCGATATTGCTCAGCCCATTCCAGGGCTTACGGTTGGGATTGTAAGTAACTTGAGGCTGGGTGAATATTTTGACCTGCGCTTCTTGCCAGGCTTGTCTTTTGGAGAGCGACGCCTGGTTTACAATGTGCCGGTTTACGATATTTCCAATGTCAGTTCAGAGGCGCTGGAGTTTTATTCCATCAAATCAACCTATATTGACTTGCCTTTGCTGGTGAAGTATAAATCCAGCCGACTGAATAATCAACGGCCGTATTTAATTGCCGGACCTGCCATGCGCATTGATATCTCCAAAACAGGAAAAGAAGATCTGGTTCGTGTAAAACGCGGGGGCTTTTATTTTGAAGCTGGTGTCGGATGGGACAGTTACCTGCCTTTCTTTCGCCTGTCAACCGAGCTGAAAGTGAGTCTTGGTTTAGGAAATATGCTTAATGATGGTCCTGATGAAACCCAACGTCAGTATTATACTTCAGCAATCAAAAAGCTGACTTCCAATGTTTTTACTTTAAGTTTTCATTTCGAATAAGTTGAAAAAAGAATTGAATATATCCCTGACTCCTAAACAGGCGTCAGAAGAGCAGTGGTATCGTCCCATAATTGCGAAAAAATTAGGAGTGGCCGATGCTGATATTACGGCTATTGTTGTGCGTCGAAAGTCGATTGATGCGCGCCAGCGACAAATCAGGATTAACCTGGGGGTAGCTGTTTATCTGGGGGAACAACCCGATACCGAACGAGTTACTTACGAGTATCAGCATGTAGGTTCGAAACCGCCGGTAGGCATTGTAGGAGCAGGTCCGGCAGGATTGTTTGCTGCTTTGCGGCTGATTGAACTCGGCTTTAAGCCAATTGTGTTCGAGCGGGGGAAAAATGTGAGCGACCGTAAGCGCGACATTGCCTTGATTCACCGGGATCACCTGGTTGATCCGGATTCGAACTATGGCTTTGGCGAAGGTGGTGCCGGCACTTTCTCGGATGGAAAACTCTATACCCGCTCAAAAAAACGGGGAAATGTTCGAAAAATTCTGGAGGTATTTGTGCAGTTTGGTGCCGATCCTCAAATTCTGATTGATGCTCATCCTCACATCGGAACCGACAAACTGCCACAGGTTATTCGGGGCATGCGTGAGCAAATCCTGGCGTGTGGTGGCGAAATTCACTTCAGCAGTCGGGTAACGGATTTAATCATTAAGAATGATCAATGCAAAGGCTTGAAACTAGCCAATGGCAATTCGTATGAGTTTGGTGCCTTGATTTTGGCTACGGGCCACTCGGCACGCGATATTTACGAAATGCTTTATCGGAATGGAGTTAACCTGGAAGCCAAGACCTTTGCCATGGGCGTTCGGGTGGAACATCCACAAGCGCTGATTGACTCCATTCAATACCATCAACCACAGCGTGGCCCGTACTTGCCGGCTGCAACCTATTCCTTTGTTGAGCAGGTGAAAGATCGTGGGGTGTACTCCTTCTGTATGTGTCCGGGTGGTTTTATTGTGCCGGCTGCAACAGCTCCTGGCGAATTGGTGGTGAATGGCATGTCGGCCTCCAAACGAAATTCACCTTTTGCTAATTCGGGTTTGGTGGTGGAAGTCCGGCCCGAGGATTTGCGTGAATTTCAGCATCACGGTGTTTTTGCTGGCTTGGAATTCCAAAAGCAGGTAGAAAGACTTTGCTTTATGCTGAATGGACAAACCCAGCTGGCACCTGCCCAGCGGTTGGCCGATTTTGTGGCAGGCAAAAAATCGGCTGATCTGCCGGATTCTTCTTATCGTCCGGGATTGGTCGCATCGGCCTTGCACGATAAACTACCCAAACGCATTGCGAGTCGCCTTCGTGAAGGGATTCAGCAAATTGATAAAAAATCGAAGGGGTTTTTATCCAACGAAGCCTTGGCAGTGGGGGTGGAGTCGCGCACCTCTTCTCCGGTTCGCATCCCTCGAAATGACCTTGACATGCAGCATATTCACATTAAAGGATTGTATCCGTGTGGAGAGGGAGCCGGTTATGCCGGAGGAATTGCTTCCTCGGCCATGGATGGTGAGCGTTGCGCCGAAGCGCTGGCACAGAACTTCAAGAAATAAATTGATTACTTCAGACAACGAGTCGGGCTGGCGCATTATTTGCTGTTTGGGCGGTTCTGCTATTTTGAAAAAATGTGCTCGGAATTTACTTTTTAGGTGAACCTTTTTGTTTTCGCGTGTACTGTTCTAAAAAGCAGTCTATGTTATTCGACAAAAGGAAGTATTGGTGGTTAATTGCCGCAGTCGTTTTATTAACTTTAGCGTACGTTTTAATGAGCGGTCCGGCTAATTCAGAAGCCAGTCAGTTTGATGAAAGCATTTTTAGCTTTCGACGAATTACATTGGCTCCACTGCTCATTGTCGGGACCTATGCAGGTTTAATCTATCTAATTTTAAAGCGCACCAAAAACGCATGTTCGGAGCGAAAAGGAAAATAAAGAGCGATGAGCAGTTGATGCAAGCGATTTGTAATGGTAATCAGCAAGCTTTTAACCAGCTTTACGACCGCTACAAAGAGCGTTTGTATTATTACTTCTATCGGATGCTTGGAAATTCAGAAGCCTTGGCGAACGACTTTTTGCAAGATGTCTTTCTGAAAATCATCGAAAACCCAAGCCGCTTTAACCCAGACTTCCCATTTAAAACCTGGATATTTTCAGTTGCTTATAATTTATGCAAGAATGAATACCGGCGTCGGGAGGTTCGTCAGGAAAAATTGGAGAAGGAGCAGTTGGTTAAGCCGGTGATTCCTCATCTGGTTTCGCAGGATGAGTTGATCAGCCGCATTTTTGAAAGCCTGGATGCTTTGAGTCAGGAGCATCGCTCGGTTTTTCTGATGCATTACCGGGAAGGCTTTCCGATTAAGGAGATTGCTGACATGCTTGGGATTGCACCGGGTACGGTGAAATCACGACTGTTTAATACGCGCAGGTATTTGGCTGAAAAATTTCAGCATTTGAAAGGTGAATTTGAATTTTAAGGCAGAAGGCTATGAGGGAAAAACAATTAGAAAAAATCATTCGACAAGATGTTATTGGTAGCCCGGATCCTCAGGTGATCAATCGGCTAAACTATGCTTTTATGATCAAATCAGTTCAAAGCAAGCCCCGGCAAAATTCATTCAGCGGATTTCTGGGATGGATCTTTTCCTTAAAAGGTTTTGGCCTAAAAACCGGGGTGGCAACTGTACTCCTGGCTTTTGTGATGATTGGCCCAAAGCTGAATACTTCTTCAGAAGCTCAGCTATTAATTGATTCAACGCGCGTACAACAAAGTTTTGTTTTGGATTCAACACTGTTTAAGCAGGATTCCCAATCCCGAATTGACAGTGTCTTTTAGCTTGTTCCGGAGTCAGCTGGTTGCAATACGAAATTTATTATTTAAGAATTAAAGGGGCGAGAAGAGTATTTCTTTTCGCCCCTTTAATTCTTTTTCGATTTTGCTATTCAAGCCGGGCCATGTAGGTGTTTAGGCTTTCCATGAGCGTTGGTGCTAGTGCCAGCTGATTGGATTGCGCGATGGAAACCAACGTCTGAAAATAATATAGTTTTCGTTTTAGGTTTTGCATCATGTTTGCGTCCAGCTGTTTCGTCAGCAGGAGCTGATAATTGATCCATTCGCTCAGGTTGGCGGCCATTTTTTGAAGTTGTTTTTCTCCGGCCTCTTTTTCTTCAAGTTGAAAATACAGCTCACACATCAAAATTGAATAGTAGTCCAATTCCCGGTTTCGGAATGGAAGAATTTCTTCTGCCTCCTGAAGTACCTGAAGGGCTTCTGACTGGCGGTTCTCGTTGGCGAGCGCTTTGGCCAGCTGATAAAAGGATGGCCGTATTTGCGCCGAAGCAAACAGGTAACGATGGTACCAGTCAAAATAGATGCTTTCATCTTTCAAATTCTCCCAGTTGCAGCGCTTCATCAGGTTGGTATAAAGCCGGTCGGTTTCCACCTGCCCGTTTTCCAGTTGCGACTCACCGGCGTAGTACTCCGGAACCAGACGGTAAACCAATCCATCGTTCCGAATATAGTTTTGAAGACCATATTGATGAACATCGGCAAGAGATGTAAAGCAAATCGGGCGGTTGGCATTGTTCGAATTAAGAATATCCCAGAAAGCTAATTCATTGCGCATGAGGTATTCTTTTTGGGGTTGAACCGGAATCTTCTGGTTTGCCATTGTCAGGTACATATTTTCAACCGGAATAAAGTTTACCTTCTCACCTGAGTACAGCGCAACTTTGGTTTGCGAACTGTCATTTGTTATGAAATTCAGTACTTTTTGCAAGTCTTGTTCCCCCTTGATTTTAGGGATGATGGGCAAATAATCAACCTCACCCTGGGTGTATTTTTCTACCGGAACGGATAGCTTGAGGCCTTCGTTGTCATAGATTTTACGGGTTATTTGCTTGATGTAGGATCCGGCATTGAGGTAAGGCATCACCACGACACGTACGTCTTGGCGGATACCTTCCACTTCCTGACAATACCAAAGGGGATAAGTGTCGTTGTCTGCATGGGTGAACAGGATGGCGTTTGGTTCGCAGCACATCAGGTAATTGCGGACCACATCCCGGGCTGAATAGCGCCCCGATCGGTTGTGATCGTCGTAGTTTTGGTGAAGCAGCAAGCCCGGACCGGCCGCCAGAGCCAGTAGACCGGTGATTACCAAGGCCGGAGTTGCCAGATAGTTGGACTGTAACCAATTGAATAGGGCCAGTGTGCCCATCCCGATCCAAAAGCTAAAAACAAAGAATGACCCGACAAAGACGTAATCCCGCTCACGCGGAGTGATTGGAATTTCATTGAGGTAGATAACCAGTCCCACACTCATAATTCCAAATAGAACGATCAATTCTACAAAGCTTTGTTTCTCTCTTCGATAATGAAAGATCAGACCGACCAGACCCAATATAAGGGGGAAAAAGAAATAGCGGTTGTTGGCTTTATTCGTTTTAAGCTCATGGGGCAGGTGTTCCGAATCACCCAGTCGCTGGCGATCCAGAAAGGGAATGCCTGATTGCCAGTTGCCATATTCCAGTTCGCCACGGCTTTGAATATCGTTTTGACGACCAACAAAATTCCACAGAAAATAACGAACATACATGTGTCCGAATTGATAGCGCCAAAAGAAATTGAAGTTTTCAGCCAATGTCGGAACAGAGGTCTGTGCTTGTTCGCCCTTCATGCTTGAATAGGTCACCTTACGCTCCTTCAGGTTTACCCAATTGGCGTAGGCTTGCCGGTGCTGCTTGTCGGTGCTGTGCAGACGAGGAAAGAAACTGGTTGTTCCTTTGGCGTAGTTCACTTTCGGGGGAAGCCTCACCGGATAGTACTTTTCACCATCAAATTCGTAGCTGACACGTTTTTTATACGAAATGGGCACGGAGCCATAGGTTTCACCATGTAAAATCGGACGGCTGCCATAGCTTTCGCGGTTGAGGTAGTTAATCAGTTCGAAGGTCGTTTCTGGATTTCCCTGATCCAATGGAGGATTGGCTGCCGAGCGGACAAAGGGGACGAAATAAGAAGTATAGCCCAGCATCAGGAACAGCAAACACAATAAGGCCAGGTTGAGCCCGGGCTTTCGGCGAAGTTCTGAGTAAGCCAAGGCAGCAGAGATTACCGAGGCCAACAGCAGCAGGTAAAAGTAGAACCCGGAGTTGACAGGTAATCCAAGCTTGTTAACTGCCAGCAACTCAAATGGCCCGGCGAGGGAAAAGATGCCGGGAATGAAAATTTTCATCAAGAAGATGATGCATAAACCAGAAGTAGCCAATACGACCAGCGTACCTTTAAGGGAAGGTTTGTATTTCTTGAAGTAGATAATTAATGCAATGCAAGGTAATACCAACAGGTTGAGAAGATGCACACCAATGGATAGACCGGTGAAAAAGAAAATCAGTACAAGCCAGCGGTTGGCCGTAGGATCGCCGGCCTCGCGCTCCCAACGCGTGGCAGCCCAAAGTACCAATGCCATGAATAAGGAGGATAGAGCATATACTTCGGCTTCCAGGGCTGAAAACCAAAAGGAATCGGTAAAGGCAAAACTCAAAGCACCCACTGCCGAGGCCAGTAGGATGGCATTTGGCTGTTTGACGGCTATTTTTTCCATCACCCAGCTTGATATAAAGAAGAGCAGCATGACTGTTCCGGCGCTGGAAAGGGCCGATACCCCATTAATAAGAAGAGGCACACGTTCTACATGCCCAAAGCTGAACAAGGAAAAGATCCGCCCAAGCAGCAAAAATAGTGGAGCCCCTGGCGCATGACAAATTTGAAGTTTGTAGGCCGAAGCCAAAAACTCGCCGCAGTCCCACAAACTCAAAGTTGGCTCGATGGTTAGTCCGTAAACAATCAGTGAAATTGCAAATACCGACCAGCCCAGTGCATTTTTCTTACGTTGATAATTCATCTGATAGCTGTTGTTTTCTACTAATACACTTGAAAAAGGAAAGGTTCAGTTGTTAGAGGTTGACGTGGGGGCATTCTCTCTGTGGGGAATGGTCTTTAAGCTCTGCCCGTGGAGGTTCTTTGTTGGTTCACGATCGGTTTAAATCCGGTTGTTTTGACGATTTACTGGTGACTTGTTGGCTGAGAAGAGGGCCATTCTCCGTATTTTTCATTTATTTTGAAGCTTTAAATCATACATCAAAATGACAAACATGCTTAACCGACGTCAATTTTTACAAAAGGGAGCAGCAGCTTCTCTTGCAACTACTGTATTGTTTAAGGGAGCTCAGGCGATGAGTGCACCTGCCGCAAAGAAGCCCGTGGCTATTTCAACCTGGAGCCATGGAATACCAGCCAATGAGGCCGCCTGGAAAGTGTTGAAAGCAGGAGGAACGGCATTGGATGCGGTGGAGCAAGGCGTTCGGGTCCCGGAAGCTGACCCGAAGGAAATGAGTGTAGGTTACGGCGGACGTCCTGACCGGGATGGCCATGTAACCCTGGATGCCTGCATTATGGACGACAAAGGGAATGCCGGATCGGTTTGCTTTTTAGAGCATATCAAACATCCTATTTCGGTAGCCCGCTTGGTGATGGAAAAAACACCGCACGTAATGCTTGCCGGTGAAGGTGCTTTGCAGTTTGCCTTGGAAAATGGGTTTGAAAAGGAAGACTTGCTAACCGATGAGGCACGCCGTCAGTGGGAAGATTGGAAAACAAAGGCCGACTATCATCCCGAAGTGAATATTGAAAACCACGATACCATTTCGATGCTGGCCTTGGACGTGCACGGTAATTTGAGCGGAGCTTGTACGACATCAGGAATGGCTTACAAGTTGCACGGACGCGTTGGTGATTCGCCTATTATTGGTGCCGGAATGTTTTGCGACAACGAAGTTGGAGGTGCCGCGGCTACCGGTCATGGCGAATGGGTGATGCGTACCTTGGGGAGCTTTTTGGTGGTGGAACTGATGCGTCAGGGACGTTCGCCACAAGCCGCCTGTGAAGAAGCCGTAATGCGAATTGTGAAGTTGCAACCAAACTTTGATGAAGTGCAGATTGGGTATATTGCCATCAACAAAGCGGGTGAAACAGGAGCTTACTGCCTGCATCCTGGATTTAACTACGCGCTTTACGAGGATGATAAGAATGTGTTGATTGATGCCGAATCCTATTTGAAAAAATAGGTTAAGGCGTTCGCTGGGCTTCCAGATAACTCAATACAAAACGTATTTCAGAAAAGCTGCATTGGTCGCCCAGTGCGGCTTTTATTGCTCCCATAGACTTGTTTTTGCTCTTTTCGTAGGCTTTTGTAATGGCATCCTGCTTCTTCTTATCGACCAAGCCCTTGAGTTGTAAATCCCCTTGAGCGACAAAATGAGCCAGGTGACTTTCAATCGTTGTTGCTGCCAGCTGTCTTTCGCGGGCAATCTCGGTGATGGATTGTCCGGTTTTGAACAAAGCATAGCTGATGTGTTTAGAATCGAGCATGGCTTTGGCTGGCTCTTTGTCGGCATTGGCAGGCAGTTCCATGTCTTTTTCACGTCGGTAGGCAATTGTGAGTTGCAGAATATCTTTTCCAAACTGCTGCATTTTTTTTCCACCCATGCCCTTAATGGCTTTCAGCTCGTTGATGGTTGCAGGCAGCTGATCCACGATGGCTAATAAGGTTTTCTGTGGAAGAATTTTTGAAATGGGCAGGCTGTTGTCTTCGGCTTTTTGCACTCGCCAACTCAGCATCTGCTTGAAAAAATCGGGATGCTTTGAAATCAGTGTTTTGCTGGCTCCGCTGGCTGCCGCCCGACCACTTAAATCCATCGATGCTTTAGCCTTCACATCAATGTAGGTTTTCATTTCAAAACCCGACCGGCAGCATTCCAGCACCTGCCGTTTGCTGTTTAATTCGCGGTGCAGCTTTTCGAAGGCTTCCTGAAAACTTTTCCGGACGGCCTTGTTGTCGGTTTCAAATCCAAGTGCATCGATGGGCTGAATCAGCACCGTTTGCAGTTTTTCCAAGTAATAAGCACATGCCTTTTTGATGCGCTCCTGCAGTTGTTCGTTATCTTCAGCATCGGATGTCAGGGGGATTAGGTGCCGGATTTGCCGTTCAAAGGTGGATGATACTGCCATGATTTCGGTGTTCAATTGCGGGAAAATGGCTTGGAGTTGTTGAGGCAGATTGCCGAGCAGCAAAGCGCCGTGTTCATCGCATAGCTTCATTAAATATTGCAATTGCCATCGGATAAGGTTGAAATCAAACAGTTCGGTCAATAATTGAAGCTGATATTTTTTTCGGGATTCAAGCAATTCTCTTTCTCCGGGCTCATTGGCTTCTACCTGGCTGGTAAATGAAATGACGGTTTCATCATTTTTTACGCTGTGTGTTTCAATCGGCGTACTTAGAACCAAGCCCTCCAGCGATTTGCAGCGACTTAGCGCCACGTAAACTTGTCCGTGAGCGAATGATTGCTGTGCATTGATAATGGCTTTTTCGAAAGTTAGCCCTTGGCTTTTATGGATGGTAATGGCCCAGGCCAGTTTCAGAGGAAATTGTTCAAATTCGCCAATGAGGGTTTCTTCAATCTCTTGGGTTTGTTTGTTGATGCCGTATTTGGCATTTTGCCATTTGTCGCGCTCCACGATGATGGGTTTGACGTCGCCTTTGCATGTCACTTCAATGTAGTCCTCGTCAATTTCGGTAACCGTTCCAATTTTACCGTTGTAGTATCGTTTTTCTGGCGAACTGTCATTTTTTACAAACATGACCTGGGCACCGGGCTTCAGCACCAATTTATAGTCAGTTGGATACAGGTATTCCGGAAAGTCGTCATACACATTGGCTTCAAAAGAACTGGCTTTTGTTTTCAGTGCTTCCAATTTCGATTGGTTGAGCTGTTGAGCCTGGTAATTGTGCGTGGTGAGCGTAATGTATTCATCCTCTGTTTGGGCTTGGAAGTTGGGGATGTATCGTTTGTTGAGCTCGTTTAAAGTTGGGGCATCAGCTTGATTATCGCGTATTTTATTGAGAAGTCCAATAAAGCGTTCATCACTTTGCCGGTAAATGTGCTTCAACTCAATGCTGATAAACGAGGCTTGTTTTAAAGCGCGGCTACTGAAGAAATAGCAGGTGTCGTAATAACTTCTCAGCAAGTTCCACTCGTCCTCTTTAACTACGGGAGCCAACTGTTGCAAATCACCAATCATGAGCACCTGAACGCCCCCAAAAGGTTTGCGTCGGTCCCGAAAACGTCGCAATACTTCATCGATCCCATCGAGCAAATCGGCACGGACCATACTGATTTCATCAATTACCAGCAGGTCAAGACTACGGATAATGTTGATCTTTTCTTTGCTGTAACGTTTGATCGCTGTTGGCGCATTCAACCCATTTGGATTACTGATGGAGAAGGACGGATTAGTTTGTGGTATTTGAGGCCCAAATGACATCTGAAAAAACGAGTGAATGGTCACTCCTCCGGCATTGATCGCTGCAACGCCTGTTGGTGCAACAACCACCATCCGTTTGGGTGATTCATGCTTCAGGTTACGCAGAAAGGTGGTCTTTCCGGTACCAGCTTTCCCGGTCAGGAAAATATTTTGATTGGTATATCGAACGAAGTCCAGCGCCAGCTGTAATTGTGGGTTTTCGATGCTTGTTGTCATGTTATCAGCCGGTTTTATGGGGATTTTAAGAATAGCGGGAATGCTAAGTTTTGTTAAACTAAAATACGCAAAATCAATGGAGAATAAAAATGAGCAAACATTTTTTTCAAGACCTGTTTTTTCTTTTCTCCAGAGAAAAATTCAGATCATGTATATAATTTTATAGACTTACAAGGTTCCGGTAAGTGAGGCCGACAAGCATTTGGAGCCTCATATCCGGTTTATTTACACTTATTTTGAATATGGCGTTTTTCTGCTGTCGGGCAAAAAATATCCCGCAGTGAGGGAGAGCTCGATGCTCCAGTCGCAATGAACTGGAATAAATCATTCGTCAGGATCTCTTTTATGAACTAGGGATTGCCGATTTTGAGATTACTGAGTTCGCTGCAACCAGAGCAGGAAAGGGTTTGGACAGCCTACTGGACTAGACAATTGCCTTGCCGTGAAATTCAGTTGTTTGTATTGTTTGGCTTAAGTCAGCAAGATTGTCGCGCGTGACTTTTCCTGCGGCAACAATGGTCAACTTGCCATTGGCTCGCTCAATCAACTGGTTTAGAATTTCAGTTCCTTCTTTTGCGGTTGCCTTAGTTCCGGAAGTCAGCAGCCGGTCAACACCAAGTTCAACTAAGGTATCAATTCCTGCCAGCGGGTTAGCTAATTCATCAAACGCTTTGTGAAAGGTGACTTGCATTGGTCGTGCGCGCTCTACAAGCATGCGTGTATTGGCTACATCAATTTCGCCATCAGCAGTTAGCAAGCCAAAAACAACAGCGGGTACGCCCAGCTCTTTACAGCGATCGATGTCTTCTTGCATGATTTCTAATTCTTCCTCCGAATAAACAAAGTCACCACCGCGAGGACGGATCATAACAAAGGGGGGAATTGAGAGCTTTTCCATACAGGCTTTGATTGTGCCATACGAAGGAGTGGTTCCGCCTACGGCCAGGTTTTCACAAAGCTCAACGCGGTTGGCTCCGGCTTGTTGAGCTGCTAAGGCTTGCGTAAAGTTTTCAATACAGGCTTCTTTAATCATGATCTTTGGTATTAAGTATTTGAATTTGTTTTTGTTTGCTCTTTCATCAGCGAGTTGGCAGCCAGCCAGGCTGTGGAGTAGGCAATTTGCAGGTTATAGCCTCCGGTGTTGGCATCCAGATCCAGCACTTCGCCAGCGAAGTAGAGGTTTTTGACGTTTTTGGATTGCATGGTTTTTCCATCCACCTCGCTGGTGCTGATGCCTCCGGCAGTAATGATGGCTTCGTTGAAACCGCGATAGTCGACGACATCAAAAGACAGGCTCTTCATCATCAGCATAATTTTGCGACGCTCTTTGGCATTAATCTGGTGTCCTTGTTTTTTTCCGTCGATTTGGAGGTCCTCCATAAAAACGGGGATAAGCTTGGAGGGCAGCCAGCTTTTAAAAATATTTTCGATTTGCTTTTTACCATTGGCATCCAGATCACGTATTAGTCGTGCATCCAGCTTGTTTTCATCCAAAGCAGGCTTTAAATCAATGGTGATTTTGACCTTGTTTTTTTGATTCAGTTCATCGACAACCAACCGGCTTAAGGTAAGGATAATTGGTCCGGTGAGCCCGTAGTGTGCAAACAGCATTTCGCCAAAGGCATCCTTCTGCTTTTTGTTGTTCACCCAAACACTGGCGGTAACATTCTTCAGGCTTAATCCTTGCAGATCGGCAGCCATTTTTCCAGCGGTAACCAAGGGAACAAGGGCCGGACGTGCTGGAACAATGGTATGACCCAGCTGTTCGGCCAGCAAGTAGCCATCGCCGGTTGATCCGGTGGCCGGGTACGATTTACCTCCGGTGCATAGAATGACGGAGGAGCAAAGAATCTGTTCGGTTTGCCCTTGTCGTTGGATCTGAACTCCTGAGATTTGTCCTTCTTCTGCTATTATCTTGGTTACTTGCGAGGAGTAAAGAAAGTCGACCTTACGTTTTCTCACCCAACTCATCAAAGCATTCAACACTTCCAGGGCTTTGTTGTTGGTCGGGAAAATTCGTCCTCCGCGTTCAACCGTTGTCTCTACGCCTTCGGCATTCAGCAGCTCAACAATATCCTTGGAGAAAAAAGCACCAAAAGCAGGTTTTAGGTATTTGCCATTGGGAAAGATATTTTTGAAATACTCGGACTGATAGGCATCGTTGGAAATATTGCAACGGCCTTTTCCGGTAATCAGTAGTTTGCGTCCGGCCGATCGCATTTTTTCGATTACCAGGACGCGTGCGCCCAATTCGGAAGCCCGTCCGGCGGCAATTAAGCCTGCAGGGCCGGCCCCAATTACAACGACGTCGTAAGCAGGCGTACTTTTTGTTTTTGTCATCAAATAGCTTTTAGGCTGGCAAAAGTACAGGTTTTCGCTTAATTTTTGATGAGGCCTGGCAATTATGTCGGTGGCAATTGGAGCAATAAAAAAAGCAACCGGGTGGTTGCTCTTTTTATTCTGCATATAAATTATTGAAAACCTTTTTGCCGCACTTAGGCAAGAGTCGGTTTCTAATGTCAACAAGAAAACGGATGCTTTAGTTTTTTGTAAGCAGGTATTTATTGATGTTATCAACAAACATTTTTTTGGTTTCTTCATTGGATCGTCCAATTCCTGCCATCATAACAGGCTTTCCTTCAACAGGGATGTACAGAAAAGCCGGAATGCTTTGGATGCCAAAAACGCCAGCCAGTTCGCGCTCTTTTTGGGTGTCTACTTTGTAAACTTTGACTTTGCCGGCAAATTCGTTTGAAACTTCTTCCAGAATGGGAGAGGCGATTCGACACGGTCCGCACCAGTCGGCGTAGAAGTCAATGATGACCGGCTTTTCGCCCAGGAATTTCCATTCTTCGGGCGACTCTTCATAGTTCCAAACTTGTTTTAAAAACTCGTCTTTCGAAATCAAGCTTGTGCCACCTTCTTCACTGTTTGGTGAAACGGTGGTTGAAGGCGTATTGGACGGGGAGTCATTTGTTTTTCCGTTTCCTGAGGCACATCCCACTGTTGTGATTGCTGCAAGTGCAATGACTGCGAATAATTTCTTCATCTTATTTATTTTTTGTCGTTTCTTACTACTATTCAAACCCTAAAACACTTTAATGTGCATTTGGTTTGTTATTTTAATTGATAGATGCAAATATATAGAAATGTAAATATCAATGATTGTGCCAAAAGTTAAGAATTGTTATTTTTTAAAAGAATAAAAAAAAATGTATGTCCCCACGCAACCTATTTGGTAGCTGATCAATCTATTGGTTGTGTAATTCAAAACAGAAAAAAGAGAAAAAAATGAAAAGGTTTTTGAAATTTGGTTTAGTCGCTATGCTGAGCATGGTGTTGTTCAGCTGTGATTGGAATGATGATGATGGATATTCATTGGATAAATTTTGGGTTGGCTTCGGAGTAATCCATGTTAACGATGATGCTGGCTTTACCATTAAAATGGATGATGGATCCGAACTTTTTCCGGTGGATGGTTATTATCATTGGGATGAAGAGGATGACAGCACCCGAGTGCTGGTCAATTTTACCGTGTTAGGAGATAAGCGTGTTGATGATGAGGTTGAAGAATACTACGTGCGTATCAACTCCATCAGAGATATTTTATTTAAAGGAATTCTCGATATTACTGAAGAAATAGAAGATAGTATCGGGAACGATCCGATTCATGTTGAAAGTGTTTGGACCACCAACAACATGCTGACTTTTGAATTGGACTATTATGGAAATGGAATGATTCACTATGTGAACCTGGTGAAAGAACCTGGTGAAATTACGGCGGACAACCAGCCTGTTGCGCTAGAGTTGAGACACAATGACCGTGATGACGCTCCCAATTTCCGCATGTCAGCATTTGTTACTTTCGATCTGAGCTCTTTGCAAGTTGAAGGACAAGACTCGGTGGCCTTTAAAGTAACCGGAAAAGATTACGAAGGAGAAGTGTTTGAGTACGAAGGTACTTATCGCTATTGATGGGTGATTACATCAATTGGTTAAGATGACAGCACCTGTTCCCTGGCGGAACAGGTGCTTTTTTATTGCAATAAGTACTTTACAGCGGTGAATCTTTTTATTATTCTGGGCAAAGCTGTATTTTTCGGACGCTGAAAAATTGAATAACCCATGAAAAAATTAGTTGTTTTACCTGTTCTGGCTCTCATGCTTTGTGCCGGAATGAAATCAGAAGTTATGGCTGAAGAAAAGAAAACTTACGTCCCGGAAACACCCAAGCTGGAATCAGATGTTATGACTCCGGAAGTGTTGTGGTCTTTTGGGCAGCTTGGAAATGCCGAGTTGTCGCCGGATGGCAAGACGGTGTTGTATGCGGTGACCTATTACCATATCGAAGAAAATAAGTCGTACCGCGAATTGTATACCATTCCGGCTAAAGGCGGAGAAAGTAAGCAAATAACTCATACGGCACTTAAAGAGTCCGGAGCCCAGTGGCGTCCTGACGGGCAAAAAATTGGCTATTTATATGCCAAAGACGGCGAAACTCAACTTTGGGAAATGAATCCCGATGGGTCGGATGCGGTTCAAATTACCGAGATTGAAGGAGGCATTACCGGTTTTAAATATTCGCCGGACCAAAATCACATACTTTATACCAAAGCCGTGAAACTGGATGATGATATTCATGATTTGTTTCCGGATTTGCCCAAAGCCAATGCACGTTTAGAAAATGATTTGATGTATCGCCACTGGGATAGCTGGCATGATTATACTTACAACCATATTTTTATCGCCGATTATGGCAAGGGGAATATCTCTGAAGGACTGGATATTTTGGAAGGTCAGAAATACAGTAGTCCCGATAAGCCTTTTGATGGCTTGGATCAGATTGCGTGGAGTCCTGATAGCAAGCAGATTGTTTATTCCTGCAAAAAACTGACCGGAAAAGCCTATTCTTTGTCGACAAACACCGACTTGTATCGCTATGATTTGGAAACCGGAAGTACTGAAAATTTGACGGAAGAAAATAAGGGATACGACAAAAGTCCACTTTTCTCGCCTGATGGTACCAAGCTGGCCTGGACAAGTATGGCACGTGATGGTTACGAAGCCGATCAGACACGCTTGTTTGTCATGGACCTGAAGACCGGAGAGAAAACCAATTATTCGGAAGGCTGGGAGCAGCATGCCGGACATTTGAGTTGGTCAGCAGACAGTAAATCACTTTTCTTTATCAGTAATATTCATGCAACTGATGAAATTTATCAGTTGAACTTGAAAGACGGAGAGATTAAACGATTGACTGATGGCGTGCACAACTACCAGATGGCCATTGAACTTCCCGATGGGAAATTATTGGCCCAGAAGGTGTCGATGTCACAACCTGCAGAATTGTATGTGGTTAATCCCAAAAACGGGAAAGATGAACCTCTTACGGCAGTAAACAAAGGTTTGCTTGATCAGCTGGAAATGGGTGCTGTGGAAGAGCGCTGGGTGAAGACAGTGGATGATAAAGACATGCATATGTGGGTGATTTATCCGCCCCACTTTGATCCCAACAAAAAATATCCAACGCTTTTGTATTGTCAGGGAGGTCCTCAGGGAACTGTGAGTCAGTTTTGGTCAACCCGGTGGAACTTCCAGATGATGGCCGCGAACGGCTACATTGTTGTGGCTCCAAACCGGCGTGGCTTGCCGGGCTTTGGCATGGAGTGGCTTGAGCAAATCAGCAAGGATTATGGTGGGCTCAACATTCAGGATTACCTGGTTGCCATTGATGAACTGGCCAAAGAGCCTTTTGTGGATAATGAGCGATTGGGAGCTGTGGGAGCCAGCTACGGCGGTTTCTCCGTTAACTATCTGGCTGGTCACCACGAAGGACGTTTCAGTGCTTTTATTTCGCACTGTGGTATCTTCAACTTCGATCAGATGTATGTAACCACCGAAGAAATGTGGTTTGAAAACTGGGATATTGGTGGTCCATACTGGGATAAAAGCAATCAGGTGGCACAGCGGTCTTACAGTTTCTCTCCCCATTTATTTGTTGAGAAATGGGATACTCCGATTTTGGTTATTCATGGAGAGAAAGATTTCCGGATTCCCTACACGCAAGGGATGGGGGCTTTTAATGCTGCGGTGCTAAGAGATGTGCCGGCTCAGTTCCTGTATTTCCCCGAAGAGAATCACTGGGTGACTTCGGCTCAGAATGGAATTGTCTGGCAACGGGTTTTTAAGCAATGGCTTGATAAATGGCTGAAAAAGTAATTGTCCGGAGTTTAAAATGAAATAACGAAAGGAAGTAAGTTTAGGCTTGCTTCCTTTTTTTATGGGGTAAAAACTTACAGGTTGCGTGTTGCTTTTTGCAAATTTACAGCCGTCTCAATAGGGATTTTCAAGGTGAATGTACTTCCTTTTCCAGGAATGGAGCAAACCGTTAATTCTCCTTGCAGAATCGTTGTTATTCTTTTGGATATGGCTAGTCCAATACCTACGCCACTGTAAATACGGGTGCTTGAATCATCGACTTGCCTGAAGAAATCAAAAATGAGTTTTTGCTGGTCTTGTGTAATGCCTATGCCTGTGTCTTTAATATGGAAAGAAAGCTCTTTGTTTTTGATTTCTGCCCGGTATTCAATACTACCTGAGTTGGTGAATTTGATGGCATTTTTCAGCAAGTTGATGATGACCTGGTTGATCTTGCTATTGTCCGAAATGAAATAGCTGTTGAGGAAGCTGGGGCAGGGATTGTAATGCAACTTCAGGCTTTGTTCCTTGCTGGCCGACTTTAGCATCTCATCCAGCAGCGATTTGTGCTGAATAAACAGGTCTTTCCCCAGCAAGTATTCTTTCCGAACTTTAACAGAGCTCTCGTCAGCTTGCGCAAGACTAAGAATATCCTCAATAATTTGAAGCAGGTTTTTCCCGCTTTTGTAGATTTTGTCTGCAAAATTACTGATTTCAGCAACCGGAATTTTTCTCATTCTTAGCAGGTCGCTAAATCCTAATATATGATGCAGTGGCGTGCGTAGTTCATGATTAATCGTGGCCAAAAAAGCTGATTTAATCTGATCGCTTTCTTCGGCTTTCTCTTTGGCTTGCACAAGTGCTTCCTGAAAGTTTTTTGCGTTTAAAGCACTGGCAACGGCATGAGCAACAGTATTCATTAAATGAATGTCTGCTTCCAGCCATTCCTTTTCCCGAACAACAGAATCGAAACCTATAAAACCAAGCAGTTTTTGCTGGTAATGAATAGGAACTACTAATAGCGAAATAATGGACTGGCTTTGCAGAATTTCTTTTTCCGAGATGGCCTCTGTAGGCAAGTCTTTAACACGTTGGATGTAAAGATGCTCAAACTTGCTTAAGCTGTTCATCCACCAAGGGAAAATAGAAGATGGCAGATTTTGGAGATGCCCCATTTGTGGTTTGATCCCTTTGGTGTGCCACTCATGCGTATTGTTCATCAAGGTGCCATTTTCCCGAAACTGGAAAACATAGCAGCGGTCGACATTCATGAACTGACCTATTTTCTGGAGGGCTTGATCGATGGTTTTGTCTGTGTCCTGAAAAGGAATTCCAACAAAATTGGAGGTGATTTCAGAAACAAGCTTTTCGATCTCATAGCGGTAGCGAAGGTTGTTTTTGGAATGATAAAGTTCCGTAACATCGGTCAGAGTTCCGCTCAAGGCAGGCCTTTCATTAATAGAATCGGGTTCTGTTACTCCTCCGTTGAATTGCCCCCATATCCAATCACCATTTTTGTGTCTCAGCCTGGTTCGGAATGAGAAATGTTTGTTCTTCATTTTCAGCGCGCGACTGAGGGTGTCAGATACCCGTTTTCGGTCTTCGGGATGGCAAAGGTTTAGCCAGTGAGCAGTATCAAACGGGGCGAGTTCTTCAGGTGCGTAACCAATAAGCCGGGCCCAGGCATCATTAATCCGGATTCGGTCTTGGTCGATATCCCAATGCCAGACCCCGGTTTGGGCAGCATTGAAAGCATTCTGCAGAATACTTTCCTGAGGCGACTCTATTTGTTGTTTCTGTTCCAAATGGTTTGATATTAACGGACTAAATTACAAACCAATTTTTCATATCTCACATCTTCGTGTTGCTTTAACTTTTATTAAGATCTTGAAAAAGCATTTTATTTCAAGTTAAAACCTGACGATGGTTTGTTATAAAAAATAGGTAAAAGAACATGCGTTTGCTTCCTCTTGCTTTTGATGATGCTTTCCCTTTTTTGGGGAATGCTTTTCATTTGCTGCAACGCTAATTAAATGTACAAAATTTAATTAAGCAGAATTGCTTGTCCGACTAAATCTTATTCACACGATATTAACAATGAGGTGATTAGTTTTTGAATGAACATTTGTTTGCTATTTGTTTTTGGGAGTGACTATTTCTGTTTAGTTATTTTCGATTTCTGAAGCGGCATCCTGATCCAAAAAGAAGGTAACCGGCCCCTGTGCTACTTGGATGTGCGTAGTTGGAAGCTTGTTTGCTTCTTCGGTATTGTTTATGATTTCAGCCATGCGACTGGCTTTGGCCTTGCCCGAAATCAGAAAATAAATACGATCGGCGTTATTGATGGTTTTTCCTGTCAGGCTTACTCGCTTTTGTCCGCTGACCGGATGAGTGGCGACCTCGCATACCTGGTTCGATTTTAACAGGTTCATTTCATGCGGAAAAATAGAAGCTGTGTGGCCGTCGTCGCCCATCCCAAGAATAATCAGGTCAAACACCGGCCAGCCATCGCGCTCCTTCAGGTTTGATTTTATTTCATCAATATAATCACGAGTTGCTTCTTCCGGATTGAGTTCACCTTTTACCCGGTGAACCTGGTTTTCGGCCAGATTTACTTTTGAGAGCAAGTGTTTTTGGGTCATACCATAGTTGCTTTCCTCACTGGTTGGCGGAACACAGCGTTCGTCTCCCCACCAAAAATGAACCCGTTCCCAAGGCATTTGGGAAGCATAAGACCGGGCAAGCACTTCGAAAAGCAACTTGGGCGTACTTCCGCCTGAAAGGGCTATGTCAAAACGTTGTGATGTGTTTTTTACTGTTTCGTATAGTTCTTGGGCAAATGCCTCAGCTAACTCCCGGGCATTTGAAAATATCTTGATTTCTCTGGATGAAGTCATAGCAATGGAATTTTCTGATTATAGTTTTCTAAAGTTCGCAATAGGTGCCATCATTCGACAAGTTTTTGCAGGGATAGCGCCACTGTCCGTCCTCTACCAATTGATCGGCCACATCGGGTCCCCAAGTTCCGGCAGGGTAGCCATAAATCGGAATATCGGTGTTGTTTTGCCAGGCATTCATAATGGGCTGAACAAAATCCCAGGCTTTTTCCACGGCATCGCCCCGCGAGTAGAGGGTGGCATCACCCTGCATACAATCCAGTAACAACCGCTCGTAAGCTGCTGGTAAACGGTGGGAATCTGCCAGGTCTTCGTAATGAAAATCCATGTTAACGGTTTGCACCCGGAAACCTGCACCCGGCACTTTCATGCCAAATTTCAATAAAATTCCTTCATCGGGTTGAATACGGATAACCAATTGATTGGCGGTTTGCTCCGTTTCGTATTGATTGCCGAACAAATGGTGGGGTGTTTTTTTGAAATGAATGACCACTTCGGTAACCCGGGTTGGTAATTTTTTACCGGTACGGATGTAGAAGGGAACACCTGCCCAGCGCCAGTTGTCAATAAAAAACTTCATGGCCATAAAGGTTTCGGTCCGGCTTTCAGGATCAACGCCTTCTTCTTGTCGATAGCCTTTCACCAGCTCTCCTTTAATATGCGATTCAATGTATTGGCCACGAATGACGTATTGATCAACCTCCTCTTCTTTGATTGGGCGCAGTGATTGAAATACTTTAAGCACTTCGTTTCGAATGGCATCAGCTTCCACCACTACCGGCGGTTCCATGGCTACCATGCCCACTAGCTGGAGCAGGTGATTTTGAACCATGTCGCGCATGGCGCCTGAGTGATCGTAATAGCCACCGCGGTTTTCAACCCCAAGGCTTTCTGCTGAGGTAATTTCAATATGATGAATGAAATTCTGATTCCAGATTGGTTCGAAAATTCCATTGGAGAAGCGTGTTACCAGCAGGTTTTGAACCGATTCTTTTCCGAGGTAATGGTCAATCCGGTAAATCTGGTCTTCGGCAAAGTAGTGCAACAGGTTTTTGTTTAGCTCTTTGGCCGATTCCAGGTCGGTGCCAAAGGGTTTTTCCACAATGAGCCTCCGGAATCCATCGTCCGTTTTATTCAAATCGACACTTGCCAGGTTTTTGGGGATAATTTCATACAACTGGGGTGGTGTTGACAGGTAAAAAATGAAGTTTTCGGGAATCGAGTTCTCCTTGGCGATTGTGAATAAACGGTCTTTAAGTACCGGGTATTCATAGGATTCGGCTGTTGAAATGGATTGGTAATACAGTCGGCCTAAAAACTTAGCAACCAATTTTTGATCTTCTCCTGTCAGAAATTCAGTCATACGCTGACGGAATTCTTCATCGGTAAGGTTGGTTCGACTAACGCCAAGTACAGCGAATTGATCTGGAAGAAGGTTCTGTTTTTCCAGTTCAAGAAGTGCGGGAATTAACTTACGTTTGGTTAAGTCGCCCGAAGCTCCAAAAATGACTAATATATGTGATTCGGCTTGTTTCATGATCGTGTTTTTTCAGGGATAAACAAGTTTGAGCATGTGAAGTTCTACAAATTGTTTGTTTTTTTAAACTTCGGTCATGCCGCAATTAAAAAGACAATTAATTGTTCGTTGTATTCAAAGTAATTCAGGTGGAAGTGTTCATTCCTTTCAGGTGTCACTAATTGAGCTGTCAACCGATTGTTTTTTTCCGGAGAAAGCACAATCTGATCTGAAAAATGGATGCCAGGGATACCGGCTATCTTGTATACGGCTTCTTTGGCGCTCCAAAATAGACAGTGGCGTTTGTTATCTTGATGTGCCCACATGATTTCTGTGGGAGAAAGGTATTTTCGTTCAATGGTCTTGAAGTTTCGGCTCAGACTTTCGATATCCAACCCAACAGGCTTATTGGTGTGAAGGATGATTCCGGCTAACTGGCTGGAATGGCTAATGCTGATGTATTGGTAGCTCGGATGGTTGACCTGTGGTTGTCCTTTGCTGTTGTAGCTTATTTGGGTTGAGGGACATCCGATGTAACGGAGCATCATTTTTACCGATAACCATTCTTGTTGCCTTTTTTTGTTTTTCAACGCATGAAAGGCTTCATCCTTATCAAGCAAGGGGAACTGCGCTTTCAGCCATTCCAGGTCTTCTGTCAGTTCCCAAAGGAGCAAGACTCCTTGGTCGATATCAATTTCTTTGACTAAGGGCATGAGTTAATTCCAGTGGGTTGTTTCAATTAAACGAATCACATCGGGCTCCAGAAAGTCGATCACCGGTCGAATGGAGTCGATGTTTGGGATTTCGCGGATGTAAAGCGCTCCCCGCAAAAAGTGTTCCGTGCTGTCGGTTAAAAAAAACTGAATGGGCGAAGCAGCATTGCCTTCAATATAGTAAATCGTGCCATAGACATGTTGTTCCCGGTTGATGAATAAGCGTTCCTCAATAGCATCTGCCTTGATGGAGTGGTCGTAGGCAAGTCGCCGCGATTCTTCCAGGTGTTTCTGCAAGTCGTTGTTGAGTGGGGCATAGCTCAGGTGCAAGTCTGCCTTGTTGGCTGGCGTGCTAATGGTTAGCCAGCCCGAATCGGAAGTGTAGGTGTAGTCCGAAGCGGATCGGGGAATGGAGTAATCGGCAACCTCAAAGGAGTAGGGAAGATTCTGCCCTAACCGGTGATAGGTTTTTTCCGGAAACTCAATTCGAAAATAACCTCGGGGTTTGGGGGTATATTCTTTTTGGCAAGCGCTCAATAGCACAACGAGCAAGACAATCAGAGAAAACTGCTTTTGCATAGGATCATTCTTTTAGGAAGTCTCAGTTAATTTCGACTTTGATTTTTTTGATGCGCCGGTTATCCACTGCTTCAATGGTGAAAACGAAATTTTCGCAGTTTAATTTTTCGTGTTTGTCCGGAATTTCCCCTTTCAGTTCCAGTATCAGTCCGGCCAAGGTATCGGCATCTCCTTTGTAGTCGTCAAAAACATGATCATTGCTTCCGGTGACTTTATAGAAGTCGTTGAGGAGGATTTTCCCATCAAACAAGTATTTGTTTTCAGCAATCTTCGTGAAATAGTTATCGTCGTCATCAAACTCATCGGCTATTTCGCCCACAATTTCCTCCAGCACATCTTCGAGGGTGACAATGCCCGAGCTTCCGCCGTACTCATCAACCACGATGGCCATGTGTACCTTGTTTTTCTGGAATTCTTCCAGTAAGTCATCAATCTTTTTTGTTTCAGGAACATAGAAAGGCGGACGAATGATGGTTTGCCATTTGAAGTTTTCCTTTTTATGAATGTGCGGAAGTAAGTCTTTGATGTAAAGAATGCCTTTAATATTGTCAAACGATCCGTCATAAACCGGAACACGGGAATAGCCCGATTCGTTAATTTTATTAATGACTTTGGTGTAGGAGTCTTTGATTTCAAGTGCCTCTACATCAACGCGTGAGCGCATGATTTCAACTACATTTTTATTACCAAATTTGACAATTCCTTCCAAAATTTCCTTGTCTTCGGCATGTTCATGTTCGAGTGTTAGTTCGAGTGCTTGCGAAAGTTCATTGACAGAAATGTTTTGAGTTTGTTTCTGGAAATGTTTATTCACAAACGAAGTTGAATGAATCAGGATGGCATTGATGGGACTGAAGAAACGTTCCAGCACCGTTAAAGGAATGGCCATGAAGCGGGCAAAACTCAGCGGGTGACTACTCGCATAAACTTTAGGTACAATTTCTCCAAAAAGCAGAAGAACAAAGGTAATGACCACCACCTGGAAGATAAATCCAATGGTAGGGGCTGCTTCAAAATTGAACAGTTTGCCGGTAGCATAGGCCGAAAGAATAACAATGCCTACATTAACAAAGTTATTGGCCACCAGGATGGTCGCCAATAACTTTTCCGGGTTCTCCAGGTTCTTTAATATCGCATGATTCTGCTTGCTTTTAGTGGACTTGAGTTTTTCACGATCTTGCGGATTCAGCGAGAAATACGCTACTTCCGATCCTGAAATCAAGGCCGAAGAGAACAAGAGTATCAGTATAAAGGCAAGGCTTAGAATTACAGCGGTTGTCAGAGGATAAAATTCAATATCTCTGGTGATTGCTGTGAGTATCGGTAAAGGGTCTGTTTCCAATTAAATTAATTTTAATTACTAGAAAGGTAGATCGTCTTCTTCGTTGGGATTGAAGTCGGGTTCACTCACCTGATTTTCCTGTTGGTTTTGGGCATTTTGCTGTTGGCTGGCGTTGTTGTTCTGTTGGTTTCTTGAACCACCAAGCATTTCCATATTGTCGCCGTATATTTCAGTGGTGTACCGTTTGTTGCCCTCTTTGTCTTCCCAGGAGCGGGTACGAATACGACCTTCAATGTAAAGGCGGTCTCCTTTTTTCACATACTGCTCGACGACCTTGGCCAAGCCTCTCCAAATAACAATGTTGTGCCATTCTGTTGTGGTCACTTTTTCGCCGTTTTTGGCGGTATAGCTTTCAGAGGTGGCCAGTGGGAAGTTGGCGACTGCAACATCCTTGTCCAGGTATCTGACCTCAGGATCGCGACCGACATTTCCGACTAAGATTACTTTGTTTACAGACATAATTAAAGATTTTTAGAATTAACAATAATAAATTTACAAAAATTCCCTCTCTGAAAGGCAATGTTTTAGTAAGAATTTTATGAATTACCCATTTGGGGCCTTAAATCATAACCTGTTCAATATGAATAAATCAAAGCCAGTTGTTTCGGTTTAATTCCTTTTCAATTGGCTTTGGAACAGCAAAGTTAAAAATATCTTTTTTATTCACCTTAATTGCAGAGGAGGGGAGTTTTATTTTTCCACCTATTTTCAAATAGATAAAGCGATAAAAGATGTGTTGATGGCTGAGAACTTGCTTTTGCCAGGGCGTTTCCTCCTCGATTTCGATTTTGGCATTCTGTGGCAGAATGAGTTGACTTTCGACAAGTGTCTGGTGAAGCTCCTTTTTGTCAGAGGTTTCCGTGAGTGGGAACTCGTAGAGGTTCTTCCAAATGTCGTTCGAGGTGCGCTTGGAAAGGTAGGTGTGGCTGCCATCGTTTATAATAAGGTAATTGAAGAAGCGCGTTCTTATTTTGACTTTTCCTTTTTTTACAGGGAGTGACTCCGTTGTTTTATTTCTAAGTGCAACGCAGGACGTATTAAAAGGACAGTTTGCGCAGCCTGGCTTTTTAGGTGTGCAAAGCGTGGCTCCAAACTCCATTAGGGCTTGGTTGAAATTGCCGGCCTGCTGCGGGTCCAAAAGTTCGTTAGCCAAGGCTGTAAATTGCTTTTTCCCTTGTCCGGTATCTATAGGAGTTTCTATACCATTAATACGTGACAAAACCCGGAAGACATTTCCATCAACGGCAGCATGGGGTAAATTGTAGGCAATAGATGCAATGGCCGCTGCCGTATATTCACCGATACCTTTTAGGCGAAGCAGGCTTTGGTAGTCCGCCGGAAAATGACCTTGGTGCTGCGAGACAATTTCCCGGGCTGTGTGGTGCATGTTACGGGCCCGGGAGTAGTAGCCTAAGCCTTGCCATAGCTTTAATATTTCATCTTCCGATGCTTTTGCAAAATCGTTAACACTTGGGTAAGCATCCAGAAAACGTATATAATAGGCCATTCCCTGGTCAATGCGGGTCTGTTGCAGGATGATTTCCGATAGCCAAATAGCATATGGATCAGCGGTTTCCCTCCAGGGGAGATCCCGTTTGTTGAACTCATACCAGTGGAGTAGTTTTTGGGAAAAAGAGGTATCTTTTGTCATAACTGCTTTAAAATCTATGTGAATTGCAAAAATAATTCATTTGAGGTGTTTAAAGTTTTTAAATAATTTTTATTTTTGCACTCCGAAACATGTGAATATATAATTTATTGAAAACTAAATATTTTAAGAGATGACTAAAGCAGATATTGTTAATGAAATTAGCAAGAACACGGGAATCGAGAAAGTAACGGTTCAAAAAACTGTAGAAGCTTTTATGGAAACTGTAAAAGATTCATTGACTGAAGGAAAAAATGTGTATCTTCGGGGATTTGGCAGCTTTATCGTGAAAAAGAGAGCAGAGAAAACAGCACGCAATATTTCAAAAAATACAACAATTATTATTCCAGAGCACTTCATTCCAGCTTTCAAGCCTGCGAAAACGTTTGTTGCTCAAGTTAAAGACCAAGTAAAATAAAACATTATGCCAAGCGGAAAAAAAAGAAAAAGACACAAGATGTCTACGCATAAGCGTAAAAAGAGACTACGTAAGAACAGACACAAGAAAAAGAAATAGTCTTACGCTTTTTTTAGCAATAGCTATAAAAGAAAAATCTTGGTTAAACCTAAGGCGCATGGCGCCTTAGGTTTAATCCGTTTATTAACTAATGTGAACAGTTACATTATAAATCAAATTTTAATAACGTTGTGAGTAGCGATCTAATTATTGATGTCTCTCCCTCTGAAGTCGTTATTGCCTTATTAGAAAATAAACGCTTAGTTGAACTTACCAGGGAAAAAAGCGGAGCAAAATTTGCCGTTGGCGATATTTATTTAGCCAAGGTGAAAAAAATTATGCCGAGCTTGAACGCTGCATTCATCGACGTTGGTTATGAAAAAGATGCATTTTTGCATTATCTCGACATGGGACCTCAATTTTCAACTTTGAATAAGTTCATGAAAATTGCCAGTTCCAAAAAGAACCGTATTTCTTCACTCTCAAAAATTCACTCCTTACCAGATATCAACAAGGAGGGAAAAGTAACAGAAGTATTGCAAGCAGGCCAGAACATTCTGGTTCAAATAGCCAAGGAGCCAATTTCAACCAAAGGACCCCGGCTGACCTCCGAGCTTTCAATTGCTGGACGAAATTTAGTGTTGATGCCTTTTAGCGACAAAGTGAGTGTTTCGCAAAAGATTAGCTCAACCGAAGAAAAAAACAGGCTGAAAAGACTAATTCAAAGTATTAAGCCAAAGAAATATGGTGTGATTGTCCGAACGGTGGCTGAAGGTAAACGAGTTGCTGAACTCGACCAGGAACTGAAACGACTGGTAGCCAAGTTTGAAACCACTTTCCAAAAGTTAAAAAAAGCCACCGCCCCGGCTTTGATTGTTGGAGAAATAGACCGGACCACAGCTTTACTTAGAGATATTTATACCCCAACGTTTAACAGTATCATCGTAAATGATGCTGCTGTGGCAGAAGATGTAGCCGATTACATTGCCACGATTGCCCCTGAAAAGAAGAAAATTGTAAAGACCTATACGGGTGGACAACCGATTTTCGATTATTACGGGGTCGACAAGCAAGTAAAAGCATCATTTGGTAAAACCGTTTCGTTTAAAAACGGAGCGTATCTGATCATTGAGCACACCGAGGCTTTCCACGTGATTGACGTTAACAGCGGCAATCGCTCAAAAGCAGGCGTAGATCAGGAAACCAATGCACTGGAAGTTAATTTGGCAGCAGCTGAGGAAGTTGCACGACAGTTGAGGTTGAGAGATATGGGAGGCATCATCGTGATCGATTTTATCGACATGCATGAAGCCGCAAACCGACAAAAGGTTTTTGAACGTATGAAAGAGGCGATGGGCGCTGATCGTACCAAACACAACATACTTCCATTAAGTAAGTTCTGTTTGATGCAGATCACCCGTCAGCGGGTAAGACCTGAAGAGCATGTGGAAACTGCTGAAGTTTGTCCCACATGTAAAGGCACTGGAAAAATTACGCCGACCATTCTCTTTACCGATGAATTAAGCAGCAAAGTGAATTACATATTTAAGGACTTGAATAAGAAAAGTCTGACGCTGAAAGTTCATCCGTATGTAGCCGCTTTTTTAACGAAGGGAATTAATTCCATCAAACGAAAGTGGTCATTTAAGTATTTCAAACGAATAACTATTGAAGGTGTGAATGCCTATAGTTTTCTGGAATACCATTTTTATGACGATAATTTAGAAGAGATTATTCTTTAAATAAAAAATCCCGGATTGTAGATTCGGGATTTTTTTTGTTTAAAAACGTTAACAATCATTGCGGTTTTATAACAAGTATTCAAATATATTGATATTGAAATGTTTAAATAACCGTTTGTGATGTCGCTGGCTTTAAATGATTGAATGTCATTTCCGGAACCAGCATTTCCTGCTTATATTTGTGTTCATATCAAAATAAAATATTAAAGAAATTGGTTAACAATGAAAATACTAAAACATTGCCTTACATCGCTCTTGCTCTTGTTTGCCATTCAGGGGTTTTCGCAAATCCTGGAGCCGGTAAAATGGTCGTTTGATTCGAAACAGGATGGTAAAGAGGTTCAGCTTATCTTTAAAGCGACTATCGAAGATACCTGGCATTTGTATGACACGGACTTGCCCGATGGCGGTCCGGTAGCTACTTCGATAAATTATGCGGACACCTCGCAGTTCGAGTTTGTGGGAGATTTAAAGAAGAATCCAGCGCCAACTGAAAAGTTTGACAAGACCTTTCAGATGGATTTGCGCTATTTTAGTGATCAGGTAGAGTTTGTTCAAGTTATTCGCCTGAAAACTTCAGATCCTGTGACAATTGAAGGGTATGTTGAGTTTATGTGTTGTGACGATGAAACCTGTTTGCCCCCCACCGAGGCTGACTTTTCCTTTGCGCTAAATGGTGCCGGGGCAGATCAGGGCGTTCAGCCGGAAACGATGGATAAGGGCGAAAAAACGACCCGGGTATTGACCGATAAAGGGAAAGAAGGTTCGACAGAAACTCTGTGGCTGTTTTTCTTTTTCTCTTTCCTGGCTGGTCTGGCCGCAATTCTTACACCTTGTGTTTTTCCGATGATTCCGATGACGGTTTCTTTCTTTATGCACAGTGGTGAGTCTAAAATCAAGTCGCGACTTTATGCTGCTTTTTATGGGTTTTCCATCATTGCAATTTATACAGTTGTCGGAACCTTGGTGGCTGTTCTTTTTGGTCCCGATGCGGCCAACTGGTTAAGCACTCACTGGCTTCCAAATATCCTATTCTTTGTCATTTTTGTGCTGTTTGCTTTTTCCTTTTTCGGCATGTTTGAAATTGTCATGCCAAGTTGGTTGGTAAACCGCTCGGACAAGCAAGTAGACAAAGGAGGCTTTTTGGGATCTTTCTTTATGGCTTTAACGCTGGTGCTGGTTTCCTTCTCCTGCACGGGCCCAATTGTTGGAGCAATTTTGGTTGAGTCGGCTGGTGGTGCAGTATTGAAACCCATTGTGGGGATGTTTGGATTTGCCTTGGCTTTTGCCTTGCCATTTACCTTGTTTGCACTTTTCCCGGGCTGGTTGAGTAATTTGCCCAAGTCGGGCGGATGGCTTAATTCGGTTAAAGTAGTGCTGGGATTTCTGGAATTGGCGCTGGGATTGAAATTCCTGAGTATTGCCGATCAGACTTATCACTGGGGAATCCTTGACCGGGAAGTGTATCTGGCTATTTGGATTGTGATTTTCACCTTGTTGGGGCTTTACCTGCTTGGGAAATTGAAGTTTTCGCATGACAGTGATTTGAAATTTATTTCTGTTCCGCGTTTGATGATGGCAATCGCTTCATTCTCCTTTGTGATATATTTAATTCCCGGAATGTTTGGTGCGCCATTGAAAGCGTTGGCCGGTTATATGCCTCCGCAAAGTACGCACGACTTTGACTTGCATGAGATTATTCGCGACGAGGTGCGCCTGGTGAGTTCTTCCGGAACCAGTATTGGTTTTAATGAAGCACACGAGCAGTGCGAGGATCCTAAGTTTGGTGAATTCCTGCACCTACCTCATGGATTGAATGGCTACTTTGATTACGAGCAAGGACTGGCTTGTGCCAAGGCGCTGAATAAACCGGTCTTTATTGACTTTACCGGGCATGGATGTGTTAATTGCCGGGAGATGGAAGCTGCAGTGTGGTCTGACCCACGGGTGTTGTCCCGACTTCAGAATGAGTTTGTAATTATTGCGCTCTATGTTGATGACAAATCGAAGCTGCCTGAAAGTGAATGGGTAACTTCAAGCTACGACGGAAAAGTTAAAAAGACTTTGGGTAAGAAATATGCCGATTTCCAGATTACACGATTTGGCGTGAATGCTCAGCCTTACTATGTGCTGACCGACACTAATGGCGAATTGTTGGTTGACCCGAAAGCCTATGATTTGAATCCGGACAATTTTGTGGATTTTCTGGATCGGGCTTTGGAGGAGTTTGAAAAGCGGAATTAATTAACTGTTCCCACCAAAAGAGAAAGCTCATCGAATGGTTACTGCAAAGTAGCCTGCGATGAGCTTTTTTTGTTATCCTACAGGAGTAATGGATACCGTTGCTCCTGTTTGTATTCGATTTTGACTGGATATATCCGTCTGATTTAATAGGTTCTGCGCTTGAACTCCGAACAACAAATGGAGGCAGCGCTGGCTACATTGAGCGATTCGGAACCTTCAGTGCCCAAAGCAAATGAAGGGATGTGCAGTTTTTGCTGAACCAATTTCTCAACCTCGGGTGAAATGCCGTTGCCTTCGTTGCCCAATATCAGGATGCCATGAGGAGTTAGCTCAGAAGTGTATATGTTTTCACCTTCCAGGAAGGTGCCATAAACGGGTAATTGCGACTGCTTTGCTTCGATGAGCAGTTTTTCCAGGTCGAGGTAGTGAACCTGCACACGAAAAATGGCGCCCATGCTCGATTGAATGACCTTGGGGTTGAAACAATCTGCGGTATTGGTCGAGCAAATCAGGTTTCTGATACCAAACCAGTCGGCAATCCGGATGATTGTCCCCAAGTTGCCGGGGTCTTGAATGAAATCAAGTGCCAATGAAAATTCTTCATTGAGCTGGGTTAGGCTAAACTGGGGGGAGGGCATTTCAACCACAGCAATTGCTTGCTGTGGGGCTTGCTGTAAGCTGGCTTTGCGGATTTCATCCGAAGTGCATTCGATCTGTTCGTCAGCTACGTTGGAAGAGAGTTGATGTGATTCAAAAAACTTAGCAGTACCTATTAAGAGTCTTACCCGAAAAGGGGAGGCGATGGCTTCCAGTACAAGTTTGTTTCCTTCTACTAAAAAAACACCTTCTTTTTCGCGTGTTTTTTTCCGGTTCAACGACTGGATAAATTTTATTTTATTTTTACTTAGCATGGTATTTGGCAAACAATTTGTAAAAATAAACACCCTAATCGATTTGTTTGCGTCCGATAGTGTTTATTTTTGTTGAAATTCCCAGAGAAGGTATAAAAATGAGAAAAGAAAAGCTGTTTAAAATAGGGGTTGGTCTGTGTATTGCCATCATGTGCTTTTCTTGTTCTTCAACCAAATTTGTTCCGCAAGGAGAATACCTGCTGAATGACATCGATATTGAAATTGATAATCGATCGATCAATAATGAAGAGTTAAAGGCTCAGATCAGGCAAAAGGAAAATCTTAAAATTCTTGGTTTTATCAAGTTCCACCTGGGACTTTATAATTTGTCTTCTGCGAAAAAAACTGAAGGGTGGTTTAAGCGCATTGGTGAAGCTCCTGTGATCTATGACGAATATATGACCCAGCGGTCTAAGGAACAGTTGGAGCTTTATCTTCGGAACAAAGGGTACTACGATGCTTCAATTGAAGATCAGGTTGCCTTTAGAGAGAAGCGTCAGAAGGTCGATGTCGTTTATTCGATAGAAACCGGGCAACCTTACCGTATCCGAAATTACACTTACCGGTTCGATGATCCGGCGGTTAGTGCCTTGGTGTTGGCCGATACGGTCAGGCAGCTAGTTGGTCGCGGTTCTGTTTTTGATGTGGATGTGTTGAATGCCGAACGTAAGCGAATTGCTAATCGGCTTAAGGATTATGGCTATTATAATTTTACCGAAGAGCATATTTCATATGAGGCCGACAGTGCGCTGCAAAGCCGTCAGGTTGATTTGGTTGTTGTGGTGACCGATGATGATTTGGAACAGGAAGTTGATTCGGTTCAGCCGCATCGGAAGTTTATGATCCGTTCGTTTCATGTAACCCCCGACTTTGTGCCCTCTCAGTTAAGTTCGCGTCAGCCGGTTTTGGAGCCAGACACCCTTCGCAACTTTCCTTACACTTTTTACTACAAAGGAAAAATGAAGTATAAGCCGGAGCTGTTTTATAATGTCAACCGGATGGAAGATAGTTTGTATTATTCGCAAAAGAATGTGGAGCAGACATATCGGTCATTGGTTCAGTTAAGACAGTTTCGGGTTGTCAACCTCAATTTTGATGAAGTGGAAAAAATGGGGAATGACTCAATTGGAATGCTGGATTGCAATTTCCAGTTGTCGCCACTTCCGAGGCAGGGCTTCTCTGTGGATCTCGATGGTACCAACTCTTCGGGAAACCTTGGGGTGGCCGGAAACTTCAATTACCAGCACCGGAATGTGTTTCGGGGCGCTGAAATATTTAACCTAAATTTAAAAGGTGCTATTGAGCGCCAACAGACTCTGATTAAAAACAGTAAGCTTGATTTTAATACCCGTGAACTTGGGATAGAAGGGTCTTTGTCAATTCCAAAGTTTTTGAGTCCGATAAAGCAAGGGCGTTTGTTTGGTTATCAGGTTCCTCAAACCAATCTGACCTTGGGGTACAACTATCAGCGACGTCCGGATTATACACGTACCATTACCAATTTCAGATATGGATACAATTGGAAGACATCTCAAACGAAAAATCATTTTCTGAGTATTGTCGATTTTAACTATGTGAACCTTTATGAGTTTAATGATGAATTTTTGAATTCAATCAGGGACCTGTACATCAAAAGTAGTTTTACCGATCACCTTATTTTTGCCATGAACTACACGCAGGTTGATAATACTCAAAACCTGAAACGCCGGGATCATTACCGCTACTTTAAATGGTCTTTTGAAGCTGCGGGAAATGCCTTGTCTTTGTATTCGGCGGCTTTTAACCGTCCGAAAGCGAGTTTTACCGATACCATTACCGGGCAGGTATCCAATTATCATGAAGTTTGGGGAACGCGCTATGCGCAATACCTGAAGGCTGATTTTGAATACCGGTATGGCTATATGATTGATAAGTATAATTCGGTTGTTGGGCGTGCGTTTGCGGGTATTGGCTTGCCTTATGGTAACTTTGATGTTCTTCCTTTTGAGAAAAAGTATTTTACCGGAGGGGCCAACGGAATCCGAGCCTGGCAGGTTCGATCCCTCGGACCCGGAACTTACAAGGCGCCTGTAGGTGCTTACCCCAATCAGTCGTCCGATATTAAACTGGAGGCCAACCTGGAGTATCGTTATCGGTTTGTTTGGCGTGTTGAAGGGGCTTTTTTCCTGGATGCCGGGAATATATGGGCAATCAACGAAAAAGACAACCGCCCGGGAGCGCAATTCAAACTGGATCAGTTTTACAAGCAGATCGCCGTTGGTACCGGTATGGGGCTGAGATTCGATTTTACCTATTTTGTTTTCAGGTTAGACCTGGGGATGAAATTACGTGATCCATCGCTTGAGGAAGGAAAAAGGCTGATTATTGGCAACTACCCCCTTTCGGCAGAGCATTTTAATCTCAGCTTTGCTATTGGATATCCGTTTTAACCTGCATTTAATGTTGGTTGCGATTATTTTTTGTTTTTTATTCGTAAATTTGCACCCGATCAAATTATTGGATCTCAAAGAGGAATAATCCCGTTTAATTTACTTAATAAAATACGAGCTATGAGCGAAAAACTTTTTGATAACATCAAGCCAGGTGTTGTAACTGGAGAAGACTTAAACTATCTTTTCAAAGTGGCAAAAGAAAATCAGTTTGCATTGCCTGCTGTTAACGTTACTTCTTCAAGTACGATCAACGCTGTAATGGAAGCTGCAAAAGATGTTGATTCTCCTGTAATCATCCAATTCTCTAATGGTGGTGCACAGTTCTACGCCGGTAAAGGTTTGAAACTGGATGGACAACAAGCTCAGGTTGCTGGTGCTGTTGCTGGTGCAAAAACAATTCACTTGTTGGCCGAAGCTTATGGTGTAAGAGTTGTTTTACACACAGACCACGCTGCCAAAAAATTATTGCCTTGGATTGACGGTCTTTTAGATGCAGGTGAAAAGCACTTCGAAGAAACTGGAAAACCTTTGTTCTCTTCGCACATGCTTGACCTTTCAGAAGAGCCATTGGAAGAGAATATCGCAATCTGTAAAGATTACCTGAAAAGAATGAGCAAAATTGGTATGACCCTTGAAATCGAATTGGGTATTACCGGTGGTGAAGAAGATGGTGTTGACAATTCAGATGTTGATAACTCACTGCTTTACACGCAACCAGAAGAAGTATGCTATGCTTACGAACAATTGAGCGAAGTTTCTCCTAACTTCACAATTGCTGCTTCATTTGGTAATGTACATGGTGTGTACAAACCAGGTAATGTTGTATTGAAGCCATCTATCCTGGATGCTTCTCAAAAATACATTTCTGAAAAATTAGGTTTAGGTGAAAAACCAGTAAACTTTGTATTCCACGGTGGATCAGGTTCAAGCTTGGAAGAAATCCGCGAAGCTATTTCTTACGGTGTAATCAAAATGAATATTGATACCGATACTCAGTGGGCTTACTGGGATGGTGTTCGTGCTTTCGAAGCCGCTAACCGTCCATACCTGCAAGGTCAGATTGGTAACCCAGAAGGAGCTGACAAGCCTAACAAAAAGTACTATGACCCTCGGGTTTGGGTACGTAAAGGTGAAGAAGCTGAGATTGCACGTTTGAAAATTGCATTTGAAGATTTGAACTGCATCGGAAGAAACTAATTCCGGCATAAATTTATAAAAAAGGCCCTTCAGTTACTGAAGGGCCTTTTTTATTTTTCACACATATCTATCTATCTCTAAGGATGTTTTTTTTGAAGGAAAGGGAAATATTTTGCATTTTTGCGCCCTTAAAGAGAGGAACTAGAAGCAAAACGCAGCGAATTGTGTTAAATTAAAACTTAGAGAGTATGTCTGAAATACTGAATACCCGTGATTCATTTGGGAGCAAATTTGGCGTGATCGCTGCAACCGCAGGTTCTGCTATTGGATTAGGAAACATTTGGCGTTTCCCGTATGTGGTTGGTGAAAATGGCGGTGGCGCTTTTTTAATCATCTACCTGGCTTTTGTTTTAGCCATTGGGTTGCCGGTTATGTTATCTGAGTTTATAATCGGGCGTAGCTCCCAGCGGAATGCTTTTGGAGCTTTTAAGGTTTTAGCTCCGGGAAAGCCCTGGTATTTGGTTGGCGTGATGGGTGTGGTAGCTGCATTTATGATTTTATCTTTTTACACGGCCGTTGCAGGATGGACGTTGGAGTATATCTATCAATCGTTTGCTAATGGTTTTGCGGGTAAGTCTTCGGCCGAACTGTCCTCAATGTTTACTGATTTTAGAAGCGAAAGTTGGCGCCCACTACTTTGGTTTTTTGTCTTTATGGCTATGACAGCCTTGGTGATTATTGCGGGAGTGAAGAATGGCATCGAAAAATACACCAAGATTTTGATGCCCGTTTTATTGGTGATTCTTGTCGTTTTATGTATCCGCTCGGTTACTTTGGAGGGTGCAACCGGAGGGTTGGAGTTTTTATTTAAACCCGACTTTTCGAAAATTACGGCCCGAACCGTTCTGGAGGCTCTGGGGCAGGCCTTTTTCTCTTTGAGTATTGGTATGGGCACGTTGATTACCTATTCTTCATATGTCTCAAAAAAGGAAACCCTAGGGAGCATTAGCTTCTCTGTTGCAGTGGCCGACACGATGATTGCAATCTTGGCAGGTGTGGCCATTTTTCCGGCTGTGTTTGCTTTTGGCATCGAGCCTGGCTCGGGAGAAGGACTGGTGTATATTACGCTTCCCAATATTTTTCAGCAAATGGCCGGCGGCTACGTCTTTTCATTGCTTTTCTTCTTGCTGTTGGGTGTTGCAGCCTTAACCTCTACAATTTCAGTATTGGAAGTTATTGTGGCTTATTTTGTTGAAGAGTTGAAGCTGAGTCGCAAGAAAGCAACTTGGCTGGCTACTGGTTCGGTGTCAGTAGTTGGCATCATGTGCACTTTATCCTGGGGCGCCATGAAGAATGTGGAGCTGTTTGGAATGAATGTGTTTTCGCTGCTTGATTTTATTTCTGCAAATATCTTATTGCCTTTGGGCGGCCTGCTTATTGTTGTTTTTGTTGGCTGGTTCTTAGGACGGAATAAGGCCAAGGCAGAGTTATCAAACGAAGGGCGCTTAAAAGTCGTTTATTTTCCGGCTTTCATAATGATTGTGAAGTTTATTGCCCCCATTGCTATTGCTTTGGTTTTTCTTCAGCAAATTGGCCTGATTCGCTTATAGGATAGCCATTTTCTTTTCATTGGTAGGAGGTATTGGGAGTCTTCGTGTTTTTATTTCGAAGTTTTTGTTGTAATTTTTAAAGTGTTTTTGTTAATCAGTCAATTGTTTGTTGGCTGGCACTTAAAGACTTGAATTGTGAGATTTCAGCAAATTATTCGGGAATATTTTTCTTTTACAAAAAATGAGCGCATTGGGCTGGTTGTTTTAGTGGTGCTTATTGGCTTGATTTTAGTCGCCAATCACTTGATTTTTTATTTTGAGAAACCCGGTAAAATTGATCCTGATAAGTTTCAAAAACTTATTGCATTGCTTGAAGAGCAGGAACGGAGGGGTGAAAAATCTGCTGAGGGATATCTTTTCTCATTCGATCCCAATGCAATTGACAGTATAAAGTTGGATAGTCTTCAGTTGCCTTTTTATGTGAAAAGGAATCTCTTGAATTATCGTTCCAAGGGCGGACGTTTTTATGAAGCTGCTGATTTTCGAAAGATTTATGGAATGACCGACTCAATTTTTGATACCATTCAGCCTTACATTCATATTGCCGAGTCTCGCGAGGTTCGTTTGGCCCCTGAAGTTGAAAAGGAGAGGCCTCAGGAGCGTCCGGTGCAATTGCCGGTAACACCAAAGCCTGAAACAAGGGTTGAGCCTATAGAAATTAATGCAGCTACTGCTGATGAGTTGAAAGAGCTTCGCGGAATCGGGGAGGTTCTTTCGGTGCGTATTGTGAAGTACCGGCAGCTCTTGGGAGGCTTCTGGGGTTTGGATCAGCTCCACGATGTTTATGGACTTAAACCGGAAACCATTGAAAACATTCTTCCGTATCTTAAATTAGATTCAACGCGAGTCGTACAAATTAATGTAAATTTTGCTTCTGCTGAAGATTTAGCCAGGCATCCTTACATTTCATATGAGCTTGCCAAAGCGTTGGTTCGTTTCCGTTCTGAGAATGGATTTGTGAATGAGCTTCAAATTTTATGCGAAAAAGAAGTAATCAGCGAGGTGGATTTTCCGCGAATCTCACCTTATTTGAGAACTAAAAACTAAGTGTATTTGTTTGTTTTAGTAAGTTTTAAAGGAATTGAGGGTTTTATCTTTTTATTTTTCAATTATAAATTTGATTAATGTCATAGAATACATATATTTGCGGCTCGAAATTTAAACAGTTAAAAATATAATAATATGATCGTTATTCCTGTTAAAGAAGGCGAAAATATCGAAAGAGCCCTTAAGAGATTTAAAAGAAAGTTTGAGAAAACTGGCGTGATTAAAGAGTTACGTGGAAGACAGGCCTTCACGAAGCCTTCAGTAGAAAGAAGAGCTGAGATTAAAAAGGCTATCTATATTGAACAAATGCAGCGCGAAGAAGACTAATTTATTTTAGCCGATTCCTGATGCAATGTAAAGACTTTGTTTAATGTCCTACCGGGAATCATTTCTGAAATATTTGAAATTCGAGAAAAGGTGTTCGAAGAACACCCTTGTAGCATACAGAAAAGACCTCGATCAGTTTGAAGAGTTTGTTTTCAAAACGGTCGGGGATTTTGATGTTCAGACGATTGATGCGAAACTAATTCGTAGCTGGATGGTTGAGTTGATGGAGCAGGGAATTGCGGCGAAAACCGTAACACGTAAAATTACGTCACTTAAGTCCTTTTTCAGATACTTGCTTCGCCAGGAAGTAATTGGTATTAGTCCGGCTGACGGTGTTATTTTGCCGAAGGTGCCCAAGAAGCTCCCCGTTTTTGTCGATGAGAACAGCCTTCATCATTTATTGGATGATGGTTATTTTCAATCCGACTTTGAAGGGGTGAGGGATAAATTAATCCTGAGCTTGTTTTATGGCACCGGTATTCGACTTTCAGAGTTAGTTAATCTGAGGCAAAGTCAGATTTTTTTTAGCGAGCATCTGGTTAAAGTGCTTGGAAAGAACAATAAAGAGCGAATCGTTCCATACCCCCGAAGTTTAAATTCATTATTTGAAGAATATATTTTGATTCGGGATGCAAACTTTGGTTCTAGTGAGCAACCATTTTTTTTAACCTCGAAAGGAAAAAAGGTCTACGAAAAATTGGTTTATCGTGTGGTGAAAAAGTATCTTGCACTGGTAACAACATTGGAGAAAAAGAGTCCCCATGTATTGCGTCATAGTTTTGCGACGCATTTGTTAAATCATGGGGCCGATTTAAATGCCGTTAAGGAGTTGTTGGGCCATAGTAATCTTGCTGCAACGCAGGTTTACACCCATACAACCACGGATAAACTTCAAAGTATATATAAACAAGCTCATCCAAGAGCCTAAATTTTTAGAGGAGGAAAAATTATGAACATTAATTTGAATGCCGTTCATTTTACACCAGACCAAAAGTTGGTAGATTTCGCTAGTAAAAAGATAAATAAATTGGATACCTTTTTCGAAGGTGTCATATCCGCAGAATTAACGCTGAAAGTAGTGAAACCGGAAACCGTCGATAATAAGATGGCTGAACTGAAATTGTCTATTCCCTCCAAAGGATATTTGTTTGCCAAAAAGGAAGCCGACACATTTGAAGAAGCAATCGATTTGTCAACCGATGCAATACGTCGCCAGCTTACTAAATTCAAGGAAAAACTGAAAGAAAAATAATTTCAAAAAAAAAATCAATTCCTGTGAATTAATTAAAAATATTTATACATTTGCAAACCCTTTTTGGACAAGTCTCTGATTAGTCAAGGCTTAAGCGAAAGGAGCATCGAAAAGCCTGTTTTTAGAGTAGTTTTTGAAGCTCTCGGTCGAGAAAGGGTTTGTTAAATACTGCCGAATTAGCTCAGTTGGCCAGAGCACGTGATTTGTAATCTCGGGGTCCTCAGTTCGAATCTGAGATTCGGCTC